>DATDAJ010000063.1:0-8126 GCA_036525475.1 Candidatus Udaeobacter sp. | reverse complement strand
GTGTTGGCGCGGGATGCGTCTACCCATTGTTGCTTGAGCACGCGACATCGATCCAGAATCTCGGACGGAATCGGCGAAGTCGCTTTCGTTCGTTTCGCTTCCTCAGGTCCTTTCTCCCACATTGCGCAGAACTCGCGCGCGGCCCGGTTTTGGTAAATCACCTTTAAGTTCCATCGCAAAAGAATCGTCGGCATTGGCAACCGGTTCAGGAATTCTTCAAAGTCCATCCGCACCGAGTGTTCGCGCTCGAGCGATCCGAGCCGGCGAAGCGCGGTCAGAAACTGGGGGTAAAGATGTTGCAGCAATTTCATCTCCGCCGGCGAAAAATCGCCTTGCGTCGCCGTGCGCAGGATTACGATCACACAGATAAGTCTTCGCCGTTTCCAAAAAAAGAGACAGACGCCGTGTGCACATCTCTGCGGTGCCATGTATCGGCGATAAAAGGCAGACCGCGCAAAGCAGGTCCGATTGCGAAAAAGATTGCTCAGACGCACACACTTTTTGCGCGTCGGCCGGAGAGCATAACTCTTGAGAGGTTCAGCTGCGAAGAAATCGTGAGAAATCGGCCGCGTCCATCTCGCGATCATCGGCAAAGCCGGATTGTGCTGAAGGGCGAGGCCGATTACGTGATTTGGCATCGCGGCAGAGAGCAACCGCTGAATAGCTTTCCAGTACGAGCGGATGTTTAGGGTCCTGTGCAGCCTAAGCAAGGGTTTTTCCACTGCCGAGTCAATCACCGACTCCTGCTTGCCGTCACTTTTGGAATTCCCCTTCCGCCTCTGCACGTCGTTTCTCCCGCTCTAGCGCGCGCGCCGTTCGTTGCTTCACTTTTAGACAGCGTCCGGTTGCCGAAACGTTCAACAATCGAGAAAGAAAAAGGCAACCTAAGTTACCTCGCGATCATCCGGCAGTGCGCGACGTTGGAAAGATGCAAACAAAACTACCATTAAATGGGACAATTCAACATCCCGACTTGGCAGAGGCATTGCGCGGAGAGAACGGCACATTCTTTTGCCAGCAAGCTGGCCAAGGCTACATAGTCACGGCAGCGGAAGGCTTCTCCATTAAATCATTACGGCCAGTAGGTCGCAAGATCGTGGAGGCCAATGTGCTCATGACGGCGGGTCCGGAACCCTGGGCGATTACCAAAATCTCCGAGGACGTTCTTGAGTTTAGCTCTATACCACAATCCCCTCGTCAACAGCGAGCCGCCTAAAGGCTGAAATAGTGCCCCGCGTGGTTAGCGCACGCGGGGCGACTGGCGGCTACCCAATCAAGTTTGGCTTACGACCCATCCCGCCGTTCTGCGTGAATTTCGGGGAGCGAGCAGCGGCAGATAAGCCGCTGAAAGTGTCCCCGTAAGCTGTGGCCGTAGCGGAACTTTCAGTCGCGAGGGCCTGACTAAATTTCGGGAGTTGCAGCGGTTCAGGGGGAGCCGTTGCAAAAAACAAAGCCTCGGTGGGGCAACTCACCGAGGCTTCTGTTTTGAGCCAAGGAGTGACGGCTTCCCAGCCGTCAGGTGCTTGTCGACGGCTGCCCAAGCCATCGTTCCTTGATTATTTTTTCCAACCGTTGCCGTTCCCGTCTGGCGCCAGTGCGGGCGCCATCTCAGGCGTGAGATCGACGTCTTCCGGGTTGTCGTCCCAGCCGACATCCATCAAAGATTTTTCGTGATGCTCTCTCGCGAGGAGCATGTAGAGCGACGGAACGATGAACAGCGTGAAGATTGTCCCGATGGTCAGTCCGCCGACGAGAACAAGACCGATTGAATTTCTCGCAGCGGCACCGGCGCCAGTCACCAGTGTAAGTGGGAAGTGACCCGCAACAGTCGCGACGCTCGTCATCAAAATAGGGCGCAAGCGAATTCGCGAGGCTTGCGCCACAGCGGCGAGTTTTGCGAGCCCTTTCCGCTGAAGCTCGTTCGCGAACTGCACAATAAGAATGCCGTTCTTGGAAACGAGACCGACCAGTGTAACGAGGCCTACTTGAGAATAAATGTTGAATGACGTAGTCCAGCCGTCCGTGAAAAATTTTCCAAACGGCATCTTCAGAAACATGAACACAGCTGCGCCAAATAACGCGAGCGGAACGGACCCGAGCAGGATGATCAACGGATCGCGGAAACTGTTAAACTGCGCCGCGAGAACAAGGAAAATCAGCAGAACCGCGAGCATAAAGACTCCAAGAAACGTGTTTCCTTCGTGCCTCAATTGACGTGAGCCACCCGTATAGTCGATCACATACCCTGGCGGCAGAATCCGGTGTGCCTCATCCTCCAGGAACTTGAGCGTGGCATCGACCGAACCGGCCGGAACGCCGCTGATGGTGACGGCATTCAGTTGCTGCATGCGATTAAGCGATCGCGCGACAGTTGTATGCTCCATGTGCGCGATCGTGTTCAGTGAGATCAACTGGTTGTTAGGCCCGCTGACGTAAATTTGGTCCAGTTGTTCGGGATTCAACCGGTCCACGCGTTTGATCTGCGGGATGACTTTGTAGCTGAGACCTTCCATGTTGAACCAGTTGACGTAATTTCCGCCGATGCTGGCAGAAAGGTCGGCGCCGATTTTCTGCATATCGAGTCCCATAGACGAGACCTTGTCGTGATCGATAACGATCCGCGCTTGAGGCTGGTCGATTTTTGTGTCGATGTCGCCGAACTGAAACACGTGCGCCTGCATCGCTTTTTGGAAAATGTCCTTCGCGAATTCAAGGATTCGTTCCTGGTCTGCCGTGGACGCGATGATAAAGCTGACCGGAAAATTGTCCGAGCCGGGGAGCGCCTCCGGCATGATTGGAAACATTTGAATCGCAGGGATAGCAGACAATTTCTCCTGTACAATCGGCAAATAATCTTTCGTCGGCGTTTTGCGCACGCCCCACGGTTTCAGCACCATTCCGCCAAACCCGCTGCTTGGGTTTGTAATCTGAAACGTGAAACGAGTATCGGGAATATCGTGAAACACTTTTCCGGCTGCGTCGGCATATCGAATCGTGTCATCAATGGTCGCATTTGCCGGCGCGGTGATAACGCCAAAGATCACGCCTTGATCTTCCTTCGGCGCGAGTTCCTTCGTCGCTACCTTCGGAATTGCGAGAAACATCAAACCCGCGAGCAACGAAATCCCAGCCCAAACAATGTAAACAGCAGGGCGGGCCTGCAACGTGCGGTCCAGATGATTCCCGTACCAATCGCGGAGACGATCAAATGTGCGATCGACCCAGCCTTTGAAGCCGTGCTCGACGTGATGAGGCGGCAACAAATATGCCGACATCATCGGCGAAAGAACGAGCGCAACGACACCCGAAATGAAGACTGCACCCGCTAGTGTGAGCGCGAATTCGCGGAACAACGCGCCGGTTAGTCCACCCTGTAAAGCGATCGGAGTATAAACGGCAGCCAGCGTGATTGTCATCGCGATGATTGGGCCAATCAGTTCGCGCGCGCCAACCAGCGCCGCCTGCATGCGAGATTTCCCCTCTGCGATGTGGCGTTCGATATTTTCTACCACCACGATCGCATCGTCGACGACCAATCCGACTGAAAGCACGATCGCGAGAAGCGTCAGTAGGTTCAGACTGAACCCGAACAGCTGCATTAAAAACAGAGCGCCGATCAGCGAGATCGGAATCGCCACAATCGGGACGATGACAGATCGGACCGAGCCTAGGAACAAAAAGATCACCAGCATCACGATTAGCAGAGTGTCGATCAACGTTTTTACGACTTCGTGAATCGCGTCGTTGATATACGCCGTGGCGTCATACGCCATCTCGGCTGTCATGCCTTTGGGCAGCTCCTTCTTAATTTGCTCAAGCTCGACGCGAACGCGTTTGATCACGTCGAGCGAGTTGGCGTTTGGCAGCACCCAGATGCCCATGAAAACAGCCTTTTGTCCGGAGAATCGCACTTCGGTGTTGTAGTCTTCCGCGCCGAGCACGATGTCGGCGATGTCGCCAAGCCTAACGAGTGTGTTCTTGTCCCGGCGAACAACCAACTGCTTGAACTGGTCGGCCGTGTGCAGGTCCGTGTTGGCGGTTAGGTTTACCTGCAAAAGCGAGCCCTTGGTGTTTCCGACTGCAGCAAGGAAATTGTTTTTCGTCAGTGCCTCGCGGACCTGAGAAGGACTGATATTCAATGCTGCCATCCGGTCCGGCTTCATCCAGATGCGCATCGCGAAAGTGCGCCCGCCGAGAATGTCCGCCTTTTGGACGCCGCCGACGGCCGTAAGTCGCGGCTGGACGAGCCGGACGAGATAATCTGTGACCTCGTTAGGCTGAAGGATGTCCGAAGTGAAACTCAAGTATGCGGAAGCAAATTGCGAATCTGCGGCCTGAATGGCGATGACGGGGATCTGTGATTCCGGCGGCAGATTGTTCCGGATCGCGTCCAGTCTCGCGCTGATGTCGGAGAGCGCTTTATTCGCGTCGTAGTTGAGCTTCAATCGCGCGGTGATCGTAGACAGGCTCTGACTGCTTTGTGATTGGATGTAATCGATTCCATCCGCAGCTGCGATGGCCCGCTCGACCGGCGTGGTAATAAAGCCGCGCACTAACTCGGCATCAGCGCCAACGTAAACCGTAGTGACGGTGATCGCGGCGATGTCGCTGCGCGGATATTGCCGAACGTTCAGCGTTTTCATCGCCTGCAATCCCGCGATGAGGATGACGAAGCTGACTACAATCGCCAGTACGGGGCGCTTGATGAAGAGATCGGTGAATGATGTCATTTACAATTCGATATCCGTGCTTCGGATTTCATTTAGGTATCTGGCGGTTTCGGATTCAGTTCCGGTTTGGGCGCGAGATCGTTGTTCACGGCCACAGCCATTCCGTTGCGCAACTTAAAGACTCCGGTGCTCACAATTGTTTCGCCCGCTTTCAATCCTTGCGTGACTGCGACGAAATCGCCACGTGCTTCGCCGATCCGCACAAACTGCTGCCGAAGCACCTCCGATTCCTTGCCCGTCTTCGGATCCTTCTGTTTCTCGAGCACGAAAACCGAATCGCCGTATGGCGCATAAGACACCGCCGATCCAGGAATCACGATCGTCTTTTTTGTCTCCGCCAAAGCAACTTCAACTTTTGCAAACATGCCGGGATGCAGCGCGTGATCCGGATTTTCCAATGTCGCCTGCAACGGCACGTTGCGCGTGACCGGGTCCACCATGGAATTAATCGCAGTCAATTTCCCTTTGAACAGCCGGCCAGGGAACGCGTCGGAGCGCACCGTTACCTCCAGATCTTTCGCCAGCTTCGAGAGATATTGGTCGGGCACCGCAAAATCGACGTAGACCGGATCAAGCGCGGTCAGCCCGACCACCTGCTGACCTGCATTGATCATTTGGCCGACGTTCACCTGGCGAATACCAAGCTGCCCATCGAACGGGGCGGTAACTGTCTTCTTTGCGATGCTGGAACGCATCTGATCGACAACGGCGTTCATTCGCCTGAATTTTGATTGGGCAGAGTCCAGCTCGGCGCTTGAAACAACTTTCTTTATGGCAAGATCGCGGGCTCGTTCGAGATCCGTCCGCGCCAGCTGCGCTTCAGCTTCTGCAGATCGCAAAAGTGCTTCCTCTTGCGACGCATCGAGTTTCATGAGGACCTCGCCCTTTTTCGCCTCCGCGCCGTTTTGGAAATTGATTTCGCTCACAATGCCGGCGAGCTCCGCGGAAACGACCGCACCTTGCACAGCGCTAACCGATCCCACCGCTGTCAGCCGTGGAGCCCAATCTTCCTCTTTCACCGTTGCGCTCGTAACGGTCGTCGGCGGTATCGTGTGCGGCGTGCTCATCATTTTGCCGATTTGCAGGAATTTGGTGCCAAAAACAAAAGCGCCGATCGCCAGCAGCAGGGCTATTGCGACAACAATGCCTTTTCGGCGCCGCTTTGGCGGGGACTGCATCGGGCGATTTGCAACTGGTCTCGCTACATCATGCATAAGCGAGTTCTGCCTCCGGTTTGAACAAACAGCTCCACAGTCTGCGCGTCACTTGCAATTGTCGCTCCCGCCGCTCCGTCGCGGTCATTTCCTGCGGACGCAGCACATCGAGCATCAACATCCCACGAGCGACGGCGAAAATTAACTCTGCCAATTCGATTGGCAAAAGGCCTCGCGTGTTATTTTGAGCCTCCGGCGACCTGCTGATCAGTTCGGTGACGCCGGCCATTGCGGTTTCTAAAACGTCGCGCACCAAATCGGCAACGCGCGGGTTTCGTGACGCTTCCGCATAGAGGTCCACAACGAATGCGGAGACCACTGGGGTTTCCTCTTCGCAGCAATGAGCGGTGAATAGGATTTCGAGCGACTCGAGGAGCGTCGGCGCCTGTTTGGCTCGTTGGAGGACCTCGGAGATCTCTTTCTTGTGGCGGTCCGCCATTGCGGAAATGACCGCCTCTTTGTTTTCGAAATAGCGATAGATTAATCCGACGCTAATTCCGGCCTCAGCGCTGATGTCGTGCATGCTGGTTTGATGAAAACCGCGCTTCGCGAAGCAAATAAGGGCGGCATCGAGGATCTGACAACGCCGATCTGGAGCTGAATCTGTTTGGGGTTGGGACATAGATTTGGGACAATGAATGAACGTTCATTCATTGTCAAATCACACATCGGACCGTTCTTTTAGGTGGCGGATGGCCGATTGAGAACACTCGGGGCGATTCCCTGACAAGGACGCTGCGCCACGTCGAAATCTTCGGTAATCGGCGCGGCGCGGCGCCCCTGTCTTATTCGACGTATCGCGCCACGGCGTTCAGGACTTCGTCTCCCACACTGCTTTCGCGGAGTGCGAAACAACCGGAACGGGTTGCGCTGCCGGTGTGAACCCCGCGAACGGATCTGGCATCGGTTGCCCGATGAATTGGAAGATCGCGACAACCACGCTCAAAATGCACGTGGCATAAACCGCCGTTTCCATTACCTCGCGGCCTTTCTCTTCCGAGCCAGCCAGTATCCCGTATAATGTTTGATCGTTTTTCATAATTTTAAGACGCCGCGGACTTCCCGCTTTGTCTCTTGGTTGTTGATTGTTCATGATTGGTTTTGAAAGTTGGATGCCGCTGCCTCGTGAATTGGATTCAAATAATTGTCATGTTGAGCGGAGCGAAACATCTCTGGGTTTGCTCCGTGGTACGCTTGACCACATGATCAGAGATTCTTCGCTGCGCTCAGAATGACAGAAGACGAGTCATGCAAACACTAAGCGCCGACTCACGAGTAACCCGCGACTTTCCCCCGGATGCGCGCTATCTCATCGGTGTGTCCGGCGGGCGCGATTCCGTCGCGCTGCTGCACTGGTTAGGCAGCCTCGGTTACGAACGACTGATCGTTTGCCATCTGAATCATCGCTTGCGCGGGCGATCGGGCGATGCCGATGCGCAGTTCGTGAAAAGGCTGGTCGAGCGCTACAACCAGGAACCTGTAGGGCAGGCGCTCCGAGTGCCAGGCGCGCGAATGGACAAGCGAAGAACTCGCCCTGCAACGGCCAGCCGCATTCAATTTGAGCTCGGTTCTGCAAACATCCGTGCGCTCGGAAAGAAACAGAAGATCTCGATCGAATCTGCGGCGCGTGAAGCGCGCTATGCATTCTTTGCTGAAACCGCACGCCGCAGAAAGTGCAGGACGATCTTCGTCGCGCATCACGCCGACGATTTGGTCGAAACGTTTCTGATCAATCTGTTTCGTGGTGCCGGCAGCGCCGGCCTTTCTGCTATGCGTGAAATTTCTACACGGCGAATCGACGGCGTCGACCTAACGATTGTGCGGCCGTTTCTTTGTGCCTGGCGTAAAGAGATCGACGATTATGTCACCGAGCACCGGCTGAGATTTCGCGAGGATGCTACGAATAAGAATCTCACCCCGCTGCGCAACCGCATTCGACATCGGGTCATTCCGTATCTGGAGAAAACACTTGGCCGCAACATCCGCCAGAACATCTGGCGAACAGCGATGATTGCTGCGGATGAAGAAAAATGGATCGAGAGCGAGCTGCGTGATTCGACAGATACGGATCTCTCCGTGGTAAAGCTTCGCGCATTGCCAATCGCGCTTCAACGCCGGGCGCTCTTAAAATGGCTGCGGGCGCAAAACGTGGCTGATGTTGGATTCGACGCGATCGAGCGCG
>DATDAJ010000062.1:0-2376 GCA_036525475.1 Candidatus Udaeobacter sp. | reverse complement strand
GTTGCAGTTATCTGAGTTACTCAAGTTAGCCTGGGACGAACTCGCGCACTTTAACGATGTAACGATTCAACGATTCAACGATTCACGGATCACATTCGCGGCAGCTTCACTTTCGAAGTCATCGGCGGAAGTTTGCGCGCGCCTTCATCGAGGCGGCGCTCGAAATCCTCCGAAATATTCGCGTAGAAAGGATACGCCGCCAGATTCGCCGTCACCGGCCGGTAACGAAAATGCTTGTACATCCAGAGCCAGGGGGCGGGATTTTTCCGGACAACCGGCTCGAACTGGTCCCAGCAAGCTTGCGCCATTTCCTGGAGCGAAGCGCCGGCGGGAAATTCAATCCGGGGATGAAAAACCACGCGGTAACGGCCGCCGGGCAGCGGCTCGCAATGGACGTTGATGAGTGGCGCGCCCGTGCGCTGGTGCAGCCACACGTGAGCAAAGGTGACGCAGCGTTCAAGCCCGAAGCACTTAATCGCCACGGTCGGCAGTTTCGCCGAAATTGTCAGATCGACGAGCAAGGCGAAGCGTTCGCCGCGGCGCAGGGCCCGGTAAAGATGCCTGACGGCGCCTTTGCGCGGTGCCACGCGATGGCCGCTTCTCTGGCGCAACTTCAGGAAGATCGGATCGAGCAGTGGATTTTTGAATTGCTGCGCGATGACGACACCTTCGAGACCGGCGAAGGCCGAGACAATGCTGAGCCATTCGAAGTTACTGTAATGATAGCAACCGACAATGACCGGCTTGCCCGGGCGCGTGTTTTCCTCATCCCATCTCTCGCGATTCTCGAACTCAACGTAACGCGAGAAATTTTGACTCGTTAGGCGAGGGCTCCAAAAAAAATCGAGCATGGTGCGGGCAAAATGTTGATAGGATTCACGCACGATCTGGGCGCGGCCCTCGGCCGAAATCTCATCGCCAAAGGCCACGCGCAGATTGCTCAGCGCAACGCGTCGACCCCGACGATCGAGCATGGCGCTAAGGGAGCCGAGCAAAAGAGCCAGCCGATAACAAGCTTTGCGCGACAAAAGTGGAATGACTTTCGCGGCGGATTTGAGCCCGAGCCACTCCAGACGATAGCGAATCTTTCTCGCCGTGCGCATCGTTCCAGTGTAAGCACGCTTCGCGCAGGCTGCGACCGCCCGCTCAGCTGGCAACCTTTTACGCTTTCGACGTCAACCCTCAAGTCTCAACTTCTGTCTACGGACTGTTTTGAGCATTCAGGACAAAAGTTTCGAATCACGCAGTCCTTGCTCAACCGTTGGCTTTGCATCTTTATCGAGCGGCTCCCGGTGGGCCACGACAAGGCGGTCGATTTTCCATTGCAACAGCGCCTTCATCGAACTCTTAAACGCCTGTCGGTCACCGATCGTCATGCGAAAGAAAACACTTATCCCAAACAGGCGCGGCAACCGCATAATATGCCGGACAAAAAAGCGGGCCCAACCGCGCGTTTCCCCCGGAAAGGAAAAGAACAGGTCCGCAACGACCAACGTGGCCGACCGACGGTGAAACAACGCATGTTCGTTCATTCGATTCCCATCGAGCTTGAGAACGTCAATCTCGTCCTTCCAGTCCGATGGCGGCGAACCTAATGGTTCAGTCGGAATCCCGCTCGCTTTCGTGAAACCATCCGGCGCGAGATAGGGTAAATCGGGAAACGCGGCACGCCCTTCTTTGGCGAAGGTGTCGTGCAACAACGTTGCGTCAACCAGCCAGGCCGGTTCCCCAAATCCGCGGATCGCAGTGATGTCTTCTGTTGTAAACGGCGCCGATGAATGAATCACGACTCGCCCATCGCGCAGGCGCAAGAGCGTCACATTGCGCGCGAAATCGATCCTGAATACATTCCACGGAAACGACATCACCACGACATCGTCGGTAATTTGGCGCCACGTGGCGGCTTCATCGGGCGCTGCCATACGGAAAATTTTCCTTCTTACTTCTTACTTTCTTCGAGAGCGCAACTGCCTGCGATCGCTCCGCGGTGATTGAGTTCGACATTGGGCGTTGGACGTTGAGCGTTCGGCGTTTCCGGCTTTCCCTGTCACTCGCTTGCCAAGCCGTGGCCTTGGCGAAGGCTGGTCACTTCCTATGAACTTCTTCCTTCTTACTTTCTTCCTAAGAGCGCAATGGCCTGCGATCGCTCAACAGCGAGTCAATTTTCTCGCCCGATTTCGATGTAACGATTCAACCATTCACGAATCACGTACACGACAGTGCTCAATCGTGAGCCCTGATTGGCCCTTCGATAATCTCGGGTTTCTGAATGAGAAGTTTAGACAGATGCTCTTTTACCCAGTCCGCAGCTAGACGCACCGACTCATCAGCGCCAGCCTTATCGTTAAACACGCTGAGGGACGCGCCTTCGCCATT
>DATDAJ010000061.1:0-7736 GCA_036525475.1 Candidatus Udaeobacter sp. | reverse complement strand
GGGATCGACGTCGGTGACCAAGACGCCCTGCACATTCGGAGGCAGATCAAGCTGGCGCGCTCTTTCCGGAGTGAGTTCGTCCACGTGAATTGAGGCCAGTGGACTATCAACTGTTTCCTGGTCGTTAGGCTGTTGCGGGGCTTGTGGCTGTGGCTGGTTTCCGCGCGGAAGAACACGCGCGCTTTCGTAATTAACTGGCTGCTCCTTAATCTGCGTTTTTACCGTTAACGGTTTTCCGTTGCGGACAATTTGCAGCTCTATTTGTCTGTCCAGTGGGGCTCCGGCGACGAGCGTACGAAGCGTGTTGAAATTCTTCACATCGCGTCCGTCGAATTTACGAATCACATCGCCCGGTTGCAGGCCGGCCTGTTCCGCCGGCGACCCGGAGAGCACTTCGCCTACAGTTACGCCTCCAGTATCCGAGCCACTGGCACCACGCTCCAACGGTCCCGTCTGGATACCAAGATACCCGCGTATGATCCGTCCCTGCTTTAACAAGCTTTCCAGCGCCATGTGGACTGTATTCGAGGGAATGGCGAAACCGAGTCCCTGCGAGCCGCCGGTGGTCGAGGCGATCGCGGTGTTAATCCCAATCACCTCACCACTGATATTGATCAGCGGACCGCCACTGTTGCCCGGATTAATTGCCGCATTGGTCTGCAGCAGATCAGCGAAAGAATCGCTGCGATTGGGCCGCCCTTTGGAGCTGATGATCCCGTCCGTTACGGTCTCCTCAAATCCAAGCGGATTACCAATCGCAAGAACAAAATCTCCGGGTTGCACCCTGTCAGAATCAGCAAGCTTGAGCGGTTTGACACCGGGCTCATCGATTTTGAGCACAGCAAGATCCACCTGTTCATCAGCGCCCACCAGACGCGCCTTCTTGCTTCGACCATCGCTCAGTTGCACTTCAATTTGATCGACGGGACGGCCTTGTCTGTCGGTCACCACGTGATTGTTGGTGATGATATGGCCCTCATTGGTCACGATGACGCCCGACCCAAGTGAATTCTGCACCAGCGCTTCGTCGCGTGGATTGCGAGATCTTCGCTGATTCGGAAAAAAGAATTCGAACGGATCAACTCCATATTCACGGCGAATAGCGAGCTTGGTCGATGTCTTCACCGCTACGACCGATGGCACGACGCTGTTCACCAGCGCACGCCGTTCCTGGTTCAATGATTCGAGCGACGCGACTTGTTTTGGATTCACCGCCGGCTCAGCCGCAAGTGTGTACCTTTCCGGCGCGCGCCCGGACGGAACCTTTAAACCGCCATGTTTGAGGCGGTAATCGTAAAGCAGCGAAATTCCTGCGCTTAGCAGCAGCACAAAAATCAAAAATTTCGCGAGGTTTTTCATTAACTAACGTGAGAGAAACTTTGTCCCTGTTGTTCGACAATTAAGCGTCGGAAATGTTGATTCTCAGGCTGCTCCAGGCGGGGGTCCTTTTCGAAGATCGACATGGCAGCCGCACGGGCGCGCCGCATCAGTTCGGCGTCGCGTTTCAAATCACCAATCTTGAATGCGGGCAAGCCGCTTTGTGCTTTGCCGAGCACATCACCCGGGCCGCGTAACTCCCAGTCCGCTTCGGCCACTTCAAACCCGTTCGTTGTTCGTTCCAAGACGGCGAGCTTCGCCGATGTCTCTTTCGCGTCGCTGGAGCTTAGCAAAATGCAATACGATTTGTGTTCGCCGCGACCGATTCGGCCCCGAAGCTGGTGCAGCTGCGCCAGACCGAATCGCTCGGCATTTTCAATCAGCATTACAGCCGCATTTGGCACATCTACGCCGACCTCGAGCACGGTCGTACTGATCAATGCGTTGGTGTCGCCGCGGCGAAATCGATCCATGATTTGCTGCTTTTCCGGCGCCGGAATCCGGCCATGAAGCAACTCGCATCGGAACGGATGCAGGCGTTCACGCCATAGCTCGTATTCCGCCGCGGCGGCTTTCACGTCCAGCTTGTCGCTTTCGTCAATTAATGGGTAGATCACATAAAGCTGACGTCCCTTGTCCAGTTGCGTTCGCAAGAAGCTGAGCACCTCGCCCAGCTTCGATGTGTCACGCACTGCGGTGACAATCTTTCCGCGGTTCCGCGGCAGCTCATCAATCGTCGAAACGTCGAGGTCGCCGTAGATGGTCATCGTTAGCGTGCGCGGGATCGGGGTCGCGGTCATCACCAGCACGTCCGGCGCCGGCTCGCGCGCAGTCAGCCGCGCGCGTTGCGCCACTCCGAACTTGTGCTGCTCATCAATTACCGCCAGTCCGAGATTCGAAAACGAAACACTTTCGTAAAGCAACGCATGCGTCCCCACAATGATTTGGGGCTCGTTGGTTTGGGTAGCGCACGCGTCCCGCGTGCTGGTTTCGGCGTCGCGCCGAAACAATCTTTCATTGCGCGCTTCGTCATACTGAGTCCAGACCCATGGGTAGTCTTCATTCTGTTTGGCCACGCCGGAATCCCACGGATTGCGCAGGACGTAGTGAAACTTCTCCTGGAGATCGCGATCCGATCGTACATACCGATCGAACCGCTCCTTCTCCCAAATCGATCCGCTCTTGTTTTCGATTTCATTAATTCCATGCGCTGAAAAAGATTTAATTGAATGCAGCAATTCACTCAGCCGCCAAAAGACAGTGTTTCCTTTGTCATCGTCCCCTTTTGGCCACGGCTGGATGAGTAAATGCACATGATCGGGCATTACGCATGCAGCGAACATTTCGTAACGTTTTTTGTGAAAGTGACGCAGCGAATTTAAAACAGTCGTGCGCGCCTTTGGTGAAAGGCAACGATTCTTCTTTGTGCCAATAGTCACAGCATAAATTGCCCACGGCTTCTCGAAGTGAGGGAGACGTCGGCGGAAGTACCGAGGGCCGTTTGGTGTGTCCGCTTCAAGAGAAGTCTGCGATGGCGCGACGCCATCGCCAGCACGCGAGACGCGTGCGCTACCCGAATCATTTCGCGCAAAAAGCGGCAGGGGCCCGCTTTCTTCCTGCCTTGCTGCTGTTCGTAATGCGATGTGGACGCCCAGCGGCTCGAGCCAACGCCGCAGTACTTCGTAATGTTGCTCGGCCAGAATTTGCGTCGGCGCCATAAAGGCGGCCTGATATCCCGCTTCAACTACAAGAAGCATCGCCGCAATCGCGACGACAGTTTTTCCCGAACCGACGTCGCCCTGTAACAAACGATTCATGGGATTATTCGCCGCCAGATCGCGCCGGATTTCTGAGATCACTTTTCCCTGCGCAGCCGTTAACTCGAACGGAAGTGCTTTTAGAAATTTGTCTAGCAGCGCGCCTGAGCCGCAATGTGCCTGACCGGCTCGAGCGGACGATTCGAAACGCCGCGACGCAATCAGCATTTGCATGGCAAAGAATTCCGAGAGCACGAGATGCTCGCGCGCGGTGTCGCGCGCTTCCCAACTTGTGGGAAAATGTATCGATTGAATCGCGCCCGATCGCTCGCCGCGTACCAAACTGCTCGGGGCGATCAGTTGCCATCCTGCGTCTGGAGACTCGCGTAGGACACGATAGATGATGCCGCGCAAGACGCGCTGCGAAAGACCTTCAGTCGCAGGGTAGATTGGCGTGATGCGGCGAAAATGGATCGATATCTCTTCATCGTTCTCGATCACCTCAAACTCCGGATGATCCATGCAAATTCGTTTTCCACGCAGACGCGGCCTGCCGAAAACAACGATGCGTTGACCCGTGGCAATCATTTTCTGCACGTAATGCAGATTGAACCAGCGGCATACGAGCGGCTCACTCAGCGCATTCGGCTGCGATTCCGCCAGCGTCGCCTCAAAAATTTTCTTCCAGCCGCCAAACCGGCGCAGCGACGTTTTGGTCACCTCCCCGCAGAGACAGATGGAAGCGTCGGTTTCTTCCCGCGGAAACTGTGGGAACTCGGTCCGATCCTCATGACGCCGCGGGAAATGCGTTAGCAAATCTTCCGTGGTCTCGATCCCTAGCCGCCGCAGCGCGAGTAACCGCGGGCGCGGGATCCAGCTTAAGTCCTCAAGGTTTGTCGAAACGCTGGTCATGCCATTCGAACTTGGTGTTTCAAGCCTTCTCAGCTGCGCGCAAGCCCTCGATCCGCATGCCAACCAAAGTCTCGCCGCCATATTCATCCAACCCAATGCGGAATGCGATGTCCCAGGGCGGTGGCGGTAATTCATCTGTCGCGCTGTCGAAATAGACGGCGCGACGATGCCGTTCGCCCTGTCGCAATCGAAATATAAGATGCTTTTCGTTTGAGACTCGCGGCACCCCGACAGGCTCGACTCCGCGCGCAAAGAAAAGCGGCTGTGGATTGCCATTTCCAAACGGCTGCAAAAGTTCGTGCCAGCGGAGCAATTCGACATCGATGTTTGTGAAGGGCAGTTCGTGATCCAATCGTAGCGAGCGTTGCAGAGCTTCTTCTGAAAGCAACTCGCGCGCGGTACTGCAAAACGCTTCGGCAAACTTCGAGAAATTTTCCTCATGTAACGCCAGACCGGCTGCCATTTCGTGGCCGCCGAATTTCTCGAGCGTCGCCGCACATCGAGTAAGCGCGTCGACGAGATTTAGCCCTGCGATGCTCCGACCGCTGCCCTTCCCGACGCCGTTCTCGTCGAAACCGATCACGATGGCAGGCCGATGGTATTTTCGAGCAATCCGTGACGCTACGATGCCCAGTACGCCGGGATGCCAGCCGCGTGCGCCCGCCACGATGGCCGCGTCACGCGCCGCGTCGAATTGTTTTTCGATCGTCACAATGGCTGCACCGAGAATTTCCTTCTCCACTTCCTGGCGTGCGCGGTTTTGTTGGTCCAGCTCTGTCGCCAGAGCCGCCGCCTCGTCTTCATTATTCGTAAGCAACAGTCGTAAAGATTTCTCCGCGGTGGTTAACCTGCCCGCGGCGTTCAATCGTGGTCCCAAACGATAGCCAATGTCTTCGGGCAAAATAGGCGGACGCACTCCGGCGACTTGCATTAAGGTCCTGAGACCGACGCGCGACGTGCGGCCGATTTCGATCGCCCCGCGTTGCACCAGTAGGCGGTTCTCTTCCACGAGTGGCACGATGTCAGCCACGGTCCCGAGCGCGACAAGATCGAGTTTTGATTTCAAATCAAACTCAGGCAGCGGCCGCGTCTTCAACAGCGCATGGCAAAGCTTGAATACAATCCCGACGCTGCAGAGATAATGAAATGGCGAGGGTGAGTGGCGCAGGCAATCCTGCCTGCGAGAATCCGATACGCTACTAGCTTGAGAAAGGCAGACAGGTTTGTCTGCCTCACCAACGATCTTCGGATTCACGATTGCGACGCAATCGGGCAGCCGTGATTTCGGTTCGCCTGCCGAGCCGCAGCCTCGCGAAGGCTGGCCTGTGAGGCCGTAGCTTCTGAGCGGAGGCTCATGATGGTCGAGCACTATGACATCAACGCTGCGTTTTTTGAGTTCAGCAATTTCGTCGGCCGAAGCTGTGCCGCAATCAATGGCGATCAGCAATTGCGGGCGGTATTGCTCGAGGCAACGTTCGACGCTCTCGCGGCTCAACCCGTACCCCTCTTCCATCCGCAAAGGCAAAAAGAGTTCCGGTGTAGCGCCGTAACCGCTTAGCATTTCTGCGAGCAAAGCCAGGGAGGTCACTCCATCGACATCGTAATCTCCGAACAGCACGATGGTTTCGCGCGAATCCAGCGCAGCCAGAATCCGAGCGACTGCTGCACGCATTTGGGGGAGCAAAAATGGATCGCTCAGCGAGCTAAGACGCGGCCGCAGGAAATTTTGAACTTCGTCCGTACTCCGAAACCCTTTCCGAAAAAGCAGGCGCGCGATGCATTCTGATTCGCAAATCTCGTTCCACGCAATCGTGCTGTTATTCAGACTTTCGCACGGCGGTAGAATCCATCGGTCCTGCACCGGCTCAGTTTATTAATGACGCGGTGAGTGACAAGACGAGGACGCAGAGCGCGTCAAAAAAAACTATTTTGATTCCGTCGCGCTCGCGGTTTTTTCAGGAAATTCGAAACCGACTTTTCCGTCCTCGACTTTCAGATACGCCGAGAAAGGTCGTCCGCGTTTCGAGATGAAGCCCTCGAGAAGATCGGTTTTTCCGGTAGTGAGAAGCTTTTGCGCCTGTTCTTTTGAAATCTCGCGGCCGAGGATCGTTTTGCTGAGCTTGAATTTGCAAGGCTTTCGATCGGCCTGTGAGTCCTGGCAAATGTAACTCGTCTCAGTCTCAAAAATTTTTCCGCCAGATATTGGACATTCGCCGAGCGGTTCCTTGCCTGTGAAATCAATCTTCGCAACCGGCTCTTTCGGCTTTCGTTCTTTTTTCGCCTTCGGGTCGCGCTTCTCGAATTCAAACCCGACATCTTTCTTGTCGTTCAACACGAGAAACGCTTTGAATGGCCTGCCCTTGCGGGAAATGAAGCGTTCAAGCAAATCTGTTTTGCCGCTCGCGAGCAATTTGTTCATCTGTTCTCGCTCGATTGGTCGTTGCAGAATGACTTTGCCGGATCGGAAGTCACACGTCTTGTTCGGGCCGACTGAATTTTCGCACACGTAGGTCATTCCAGATTCGAATACGCGTCCGCCGCACTTCGGACATGTTCCCAGTGGTTCCTGGCGTGAAAAATCCACGGGCTGCGCTGCGCCGTTCTCTTGTCCGTTTGGTCCGAAATCGAATTCGGCCTTGAAATCGTCGCTCAATTTGAGCGCGGCGTGAAACCGTTTGCCTTTCTTGCTGCGAAAGCCGCCCAACGGTCCGGTCTGTTTGTCGCGGACGAGCGTCTCGAATTCATCGCGGCTCAGCAACCGACCGGCGATAGTTTTCCAGATTGTAAAATCGCAGTCCTGATTCGTGCAGGTGAAACTTTTGAATCGCTCGACGATCGGCGAGCCGCACTTCGGGCACCGGCCAAAGGGCTCAGTGTCAGGCATGTGCTCGTCAGGATGAAAATGCTTGGCTTTGCCCACGATATCCTTCGTTAGGTCGCGGATATCGCGCATGAACGCGTCGCGCGTTAGCTTGCGATGCTCGATTTCGCGCAGGCGAAATTCCCATTCGCCGGTGAGTTCGGGGCTGGTCAATTCCGGCACCGCGCTTTTGAGAAGGGTAATCGTTTGAATAGCCTTTGCGGTGGGCTGAAGTTCCTTTCCGTGCCGGGTCAGATAATGAGCTGAAATCAGGGTTTCGATGATAGATGCACGCGTGGCGGGCGTGCCGAGGCCTTTCTCCTTCATCGCATCGCGCAGTTCTTCATCGTCCACGAGTTTGCCCGCCCCTTCCATGGCACTGAGGATCGTGCCCTCGTTGTAACGAACAGGCGGCCTGGTCTGTTCGGTATTGATTTCAATACGGACGGTTTCGATTCGTTCGCCTTGCTGCACGGCCGGCAGGTTTTCCTCCGGCTTGTCGCCAGCAGTTTCGCGTCCATAAACCTCCAGCCATCCGGACGCGACCATGATTTTTCCTTCTGTTTTGAAAGGCTCGCCTTCCACGCGCGTGATTCGAGTGGTGTTCTCGTATTGTGCCGGTGGAAAGAACACGGCCACAAAACGCTTCGTAACCATGTCGAAAACTGCCCGCTCATTGTTATCGAGTGAATGCGGGACGATGTCGGTCGGAATGATTGCGAAATGGTCGCCGACTTTCGCGTTGTTAAAAATCCGCTTGTTGGGCTTGACCCAGTTGTTATCGAGGACTCTGCGCGCGAACGGATTTTCGAGTTTGCCCAATGTCGATT
>DATDAJ010000060.1:0-9488 GCA_036525475.1 Candidatus Udaeobacter sp. | reverse complement strand
ATCGAGATATTTTTGCGGCTGGAAATTGAGGCCGTGAAAAGCCCCAAGTTCGTCGAACAAGCTGCGCCTGACGACGAGCACGTTTTCCTCAGTCACCTTCATCGTCATTGTCATTCTGATCCCGCAGTCGCGGGAGAAGAATCTCTAATCATTTGTTTGTCCCGCGCCCCAGCACTGTCCAGAGATGTTTCGGTCCGCTCAACATGACAAAGGCATGTCAAAACGAATACGTGACGCCCACCTGCGGGCCAAACAGGTTGAGACTGGGATTAGGATCTGTTTGTCCGCCGTTGGACAGATGCTGGTAAAGCGCGCCGACCTCCAGTTTCCAGTGATCGTTCACCATGTAGGAAATACCAGCCGCCGATAAAATGTTGAACGTGAAATCCTGCCCCTGGGCGCCGGGAATATTTGCGTGGCTATCGATCCAACCTCCACCTACTCCGCCAGAAATATAGGGAGCGAACCGGCTGCCCCTTGGCACGAAATTGTAGCGAAAGCCGAGATTGAATCCGAAATAGTAGTTCTCAATGCCGCGAAAGATCGGCTCTCCCATGGCGCTCACGTAAAATTGATGGTAACCGCGCAGCCACGTGTCGCCGTCTATCACTCCCCAACGAATCCGGCCGGTCAGGAATTCAGCTCCGATTTCGTAGCCGACAGGGGCGTTGATCGCGCCTAACAAATAGGCGGACTCAATTGCGAATTCGAATCGCTGGGGATCAAAGTCGCTACGCACGGATTCAACTTGGGTTTCCGATGTGCCGCCGAAGAGCCGGAAGCAAACGCTGAGAAACAACAAGACAGTGCATGTACGAGCGTATTTCATTCGCGCGCTACGATAGGAACGCTTGATCGAATTGCAATTTTCCTGTAGCCGCGATCCCCTCAGCGTCGAAGTCAAGGAAGGGCGATCTCCCGATCGCCGCTAGAGAATTCGGCAAGATCAAGAGGGAGCACACTGGTCCATTCTCGGTGGTCCTCGGTGACTAGTTTCGCCGAGTGCAAAGCATGTCGTGGCAACAGGAGTCTCTGCTCGAGCTCATGAGTCCATCCAGTTTCGATGAAACGCAGGTACAACTGCTCGTCGGGGCCATAGATTTTATCACCTACGATTGGGTGGCCGATTGAGGCGAGATGCACCCGAATCTGATGAGTGCGTCCGGTGCGCGGAATCGCGCGAATGACGCTGAACCGGTCGCCCGACGACGTCGATCTTCTGAACCGCCGCTCAACAAAAAATTCCGTCTGTGCCGCTGCGCCCGCGGCGTGAATCATTTGTTTGAGCCAGATCACAGAGTCTTGGTGTTTGCCCTGACGATCTACCGGAGCGTCAACGAGCTTGTATTCCCATTCAGGCCAGCCCCAAACGATCGCGAGATATTCTTTGCGCAATGAGTGCCGTTGCATCAAAAGCCCAAACTCGCGTGCGGCCGCGGCAGTTTTCGCAACCAGCACCAGACCGCTGGTCTCGCGATCGAGTCTGTTCACGATTGAAACCTGTCCGCCGCTTGCGATCTCGAATGCGAGCAGCTCGCACAATTGTTTCCAGAGCGTCGGTGCGCCGTTCGGCTTGGTGGGATGAATGAGCAGAAATGGCGGCTTATTGACGACAACGTAGTCGTCAGTCTCATCTACGATTTCGAAGCGGAGGAGTGAAGTAATGGAATAATGGAGGAGGGAATATGCCTGAGTTCAAAGGCTAATACTCGGTCAATCCCGCAATCGAACCGTCGATTCCTGTGCTTGACCTGGCTAACAAAACTGTTTTACCTAAACGCCTCAGCCTTAACCAGGAGCTGGCCTTGGACTCCAAAGACATCAAAGAAATAAAAGCGATCATCGATCTGATGAAAAAGCACGATCTCGCTGTGTTCGAGATCGAAAAGGAGGGCTTCCGTCTGAAGCTGCAGAGAGGCGCTTCTGCTTCGCAACCGGCGACAGCTGCAGCGGCTGCGCCTGGCGCTCCGGCGAAAGGCGCGGTCGCAGCAGCCGAACCGCCGCCGCCTGCTGCGAAAGCGATCGAAAGCGTTCCGATGAAAGAGATCGTTTCGCCGATGGTGGGTACATTTTACCGCGCTGCATCGCCCGACGCGCCCGCTTTTGTTGAAGTGGGGAAACCTGTCACCGAAGATACCGTCGTTTGCATCATCGAAGCGATGAAAGTGATGAACGAGATTAAGGCCGAGACCAGCGGCGTTATCGCCGAAGTGCTCGCGGACAACGGTAAGCCGGTCCAATTTGGCCAGGCGCTCTTCAGAGTGCGTTAACAGAAACACAGCAGGGGGCGCGACCGCCGGGCGCGCCGAATCGCGCGTTCCACATGTTCCAGAAAGTTCTGATTGCTAATCGCGGAGAGATCGCGCTACGGGTAATTCGCGCCTGTAAGGAACTCGGTGTTCGCACCCTCGCAGTCTATTCGGAAGCAGACGTCGATTCGCTGCACGTCCAACTCGCCGACGAAGCGATCTGCATCGGTGCCGCGCCCAGCCTTGAGAGTTATTTAAAAATCGATCGGATCATGAGCGCAGCCGAGATCGGGGATGTGGACGCGATTCATCCCGGCTATGGGTTCCTCGCTGAGAACCCGCATTTCGTGGAAGTCTGCGAAAGCTGCAATATCAAGTTCATCGGCCCTTCCTCGCGAGCGATGCAAGCGATGGGCGACAAGAACGCTGCTCGTGCGGCTGCGCGCAAAGCCGGCATACCGGTAACACCGGGCAGCGATGGGATCGTTGAGACGGAGGAAGATGCGATGAAAATCGCAAAGAAGCTTGGTTACCCGGTGATGATTAAGGCGGCTGGCGGCGGCGGCGGCCGCGGAATGCGCGCCGCGCATAATGAGCCCAGCCTTAAATCCGCTTTCCATAGCGCGCGTCATGAGGCGCAGAAAGCATTTGGAAACGATGAGGTGTATCTGGAAAAGCTCATCCTCAACCCGCGCCACATCGAATTTCAAATCATGGCCGACAGCCATGGCCACATCATTCATCTTGGTGAACGTGATTGCTCAATTCAACGGCGTAACCAAAAAGTGATTGAAGAATGTCCGTCGGCGGTAATGACGCCGAGTCTTCGAAGGAAAATGGGCAATGCTGCCGTGAAATTGGCCAAGTCAGTCGGGTACGAGAACGCGGGAACGATTGAATTTCTGCTCGACCGCGACAAGCATTTTTACTTCATGGAAATGAACACACGCATCCAGGTGGAGCACACCGTCACAGAGGAAGTTTATGGATGCGACCTCGTCAAGGAGCAGATACGCATCGCCGCGGGCCACCCGCTTTCGCCGCACGTCGCGCGTGCGGAACCGCGGCTTCACGCGATCCAATGCCGTATCAATGCCGAAGATGCGGCCAACAACTTTCAGGCAACGCCGGGCCGCATCGATTTTTATTATGCACCAGGTGGCCGCGGCGTTCGCATCGACTCGCACGTTTATACCGGCTACACCGTGCCGCCATATTACGATTCGCTGATTGCGAAAATAATTACGGTTGGCTCCACACGGATCAATGCCATCGATCGAATGCGCCGCGCTCTGGACGAGTACTACATCACCGGCATTAAGACTACCGTGCCGTTTCACGCCGCCATGATGAGGAACGGCGATTTCCGCGACGGAAACTACGACACTGGTTTGATCGACCGCCTTGTTTCAGCAGGCAAGCTCAACTTGAGCACACGGCCCATTCGTTTGCATGAGTGAAGTCGCCAAGGAACGATGGCTTTCGAGCCGTCGAGGACAAACGCGACGGGTGGGAAGCCGTGGCTTCTTGAGCAGATGAGGCCACTACATGATTGTCGTCTCTACGGGATCATTGACCTCGGCTACGTGGAACGAGGCGATGCTGCTCGCATTGTGGAGCAAATGATCGAGGGCGGCGTCGATCTGATTCAGCTCCGCGGAAAAAACAAGTCAATCGGCGAACTGGTGGATCTCGCAGCTGAGTTACATGAATTAGCAGCGAAATCTTCCACGCCGCTGATCGTGAATGATCACGCTGAAATCGCTCCGCTCGTCCCGGTCGAAGGCGTGCACGTCGGCCAGGATGATGACCCCATCGAGATCGTGCGACAGAAAGCGGCCCGCGACATTTTGATCGGAAAATCTACGCACAGCCTGGAGCAAGCGCGTGCCGCTCGAGCCGAAGGTGCGGACTACATCGGCTTCGGCCCGATCTTCGCGACTCCGACAAAACCTGATTACGCGCCGATTGGTCTTGAAAATATCAGACTCGTTCATACAGAAGTGAACCTGCCGATTTTCTGTATCGGCGGCATCAATATCGACAATCTGCAGAGCGTGATTGACGCCGGCGCAAAACGCGTTGTCATGGTTTCAGCGTTACTCAAGGCGCACAACATTGTTGATTACGCACGCTGCGCCACAGATATGCTGGCGTAGATGATCACGATCACCGTAATTCGTTACATGGTTACATCGTTACATCGGATTACGATTCAACGATTCAACGATTCAACGGGACGGAGGCATTCGTCATTCTGATCATGTCTGTTCTCATTGTGGGATCCATTGCAATCGACACGGTTAAGACTCCGGTGGAGGAACACTCGGAATTGTTAGGCGGCTCGGCTTCTTACGCCGCACTTGCGGCAAGTTTCTTTTCGCCGGTTCGGCTCGTCGGCATCGTCGGCAATGATTTTCCGAAATCGGAATTCGATTTTTGGAGATCGCGCAAGATTGATACTGAAGGCGTGCAGCGAGTGAATGGAAAAACGTTCCGCTGGTCAGGCGAATATTCATGGGACCTGAATACGCGCCAGACGCGCTCCATCGATCTCAACGTTTTCCAAGATTTCAAGCCGGAGTTACCGGAGACCTATAGCCAGACAGATTTCGTTCTGCTGGCCAATATCGCGCCGTCACTGCAAACGCATGTGCTCGAGCAAATGGAGCGTCCGCGTTTCGTTGTCGCCGATACCATGGACCTTTGGATCGAGACAGCAAGATCGGATCTCGATGCGCTGCTTCGGCGCGTTGATCTTTTGATCCTGAACGACAGCGAAGCGCGAGAAATGACCAAGGAAACGAGCCTCATCAAGGCCGGTCGTCGTATTCAGAAAATGGGGCCGGCCCACGTTGCCATTAAGAAAGGTGAGCACGGCGCATTGCTCTTTGGCGAAGGCGAACAGTTCTTCAGTTGTGGTGCATACCCACTAGAAGACATCCACGATCCGACGGGGGCAGGGGACACGTTCGCGGGCGGCATGGCCGGGTACCTGGCCGGCACTGTGAAAAAGGTGCACTTCAACGATCTGCGCAAGGCAATGATCTACGGAAGTGTGCTCGCCAGTTTCTGCGTAGAAGCATTTAGTCTGGAGCGTTTGCGCCACCTCTCGATGGAGGAAATCGCAAAGCGCTACGAGATGTTCAAACTGATGAGCCAATTCGAAGTGCCGGCAGAATGACCACGAATGAGGAGTATCGTAATCTGCTGCGGCATAGCTTGATCGTAACCGGTTCGTGCATTCTTGCGGTTGTCATCTGTTACTTCTGGGTTGATCGCAGCGTGGCCTTCTTTGTTTACAACCATCATATCAACAGGATCGAGGTCTTTCGCTGGCTCACGTATCCGCCGCCCGAAGTGCAGAACTGGTCGGCTCTTGTTTTGACAATCTTGATCGTTCGCCGGGCGTGGGGACCATTTCTGCGATGGCAGAAGGTGCTTCTCGTCGCGTGTATCAGCCTGACCGTTGCCGATACTTTCCGCATCTCGTTAGGCGACGTTTTCGGCCGCTATTGGCCGCAGACCTGGACGCATGACAATCCCTCGCTGATCGGTACCGGCGCATACGGGTTCCATCCGTTTCAGCGAGGCGACGACGTCGGCAGTTTTCCGTCAGGTCATGCCTGCCGAATCCTGGGATTTGCCGGAGTATGGATGATTGCGATGCCCGGCAGTCGAGTGATAGCGATGGTTCTTTCTGTTCCCATGCTCCTGAGTCTCGTGCTGATGAATTATCACTTTGTGAGTGACGTCATCGCCGGCAGCTTGTTAGGGGCGCTGATCGCCACATATGCGGTGCATTTGGCGCGGCTCAAAATGGCTTGAGGGAACGCTACTAGCTGTTCAAGATCATGAGCCAATTCGAGGTGACTATTTGATCTTTCGTTTTTCGATCTTCTCCCGAGTCGGTGTAAGCGGGCTCATTGCGGTTATTGTTGTTTGGAGCGCGTCTCTCGATCTTCGCGCACGCGATCAATCAAGAGATTGGATTGTGTTGAAAGATTGCCGACTCATCCCGAATCCGGCGAATGACGGCGACAGCTTTCATGTGAGTGCCGGCGAGAAGGAATACCTGTTTCGTCTTTATCTCGTTGACGCGCCCGAAACAGACGAAATGACGCCGCGACGGCTCATTGAACAGGCGAAATATTTTAGTATTACGGTGCCGCAGGCCATCGAAGTAGGTCGCGCGGCGAAAGATTTTACGCAGGAGAAGCTGTCCCAACCGTTTACCGTATTCACGCATATGTCCGATGCGATGGGTCAGAGCCGACTGGAGCGTTTCTATGCATTCATTGAAACCAAAGAAGGTGATCTGGGCGAGCAACTGGTGCGCAATGGCCTTGCTCGCTCTTACGGCTTCAAGACGGCGCCGCCGGGAGTAACAACTTCGCGAATCGAAGTCGAAAAGCTTCAGCAATTCGAGGACGAAGCAAAACGGGACAAACTTGGGGCCTGGGGCATCAACGCGGGACGATTGAACGCGCATGCACAAACGCCATCGGCTTTCAGTTCTTTTGTTGCTCATGGAAAGAGTTGGTCACACCTGCCACCTGCGGTTTCGCCTACCTTTTTTTCACCAGTTGCGAAACCAGCGGCGTCGATTACGCGCAGCAGTCGAGTCGAGACGACTGAATCGCACGCGAAGGAAAAGATTCCGCTCGGGAACATCGACATCAACACCGCGACAGAAAAAGAGCTAACAACCGTGCCCGGAATTGGGCACGTTATGGCGGCGCGGATTATCGCCGCGCGACCGTTCCGAAGCGCTGATGATCTGAAGCGAGTGAGCGGCATTGGCGGAAAGAAATACGCGCAGATCCGGCCGTATTTTCAGTGATCGGTTTCGATCACGAGCAAAGAGCGCGATGCGGTTCATTTTCTTTACGAGCACGTATTTCGGATTACGGCCGCGACGTTGAAAGGAAACGTGAACCGCGTTCTGACCTTTGAGGTCGTGAACGAAATTTTTGAGGAGTTTAGGAATTCTGCCGACGATTGCGGGCTCGCGGAGACGCGCTGTGGAAGGACTTTGAAAAAGAAATCGAAACTTAGCTAGTCCGATGGCGGAGGCGTCAAGGGGGGGGCGTCGGTCCCTGCCCTGGAACTGAACCTGGCTGTTGGGTCAGTTGTTGGCGGCGTAGATCGTCACCAGTGGCTGCGTGGATGTTGGAATCGGACGCGGCCTGCCCATACTCGTCAACTTCGACCCAGTTACCACCGAGGTGGCTTCCGGTACGAGCCCCCACCCAAACGACATGATGTCCTTTCTTTCGCTCGGTGGTTCCTTGGGCCGCCGCCAGCCGTTTCAGATCGAAGTTGAGTTCAGTAGCTTGATCTTGCTTGGTTTTTATGTTGGTAATACACGCTTTGACTGCGCCATTCACCAACAACGTTACCCGGTAAACTCTTAGCTGCAGCCCCTGTGAAACATAGCGACCTCTCGCATCAGTTTTTACGGTTTTGAAGAGCTGCTTACCGTCTACCGATTCATCCGAGCCTTTAATCGGTTGTCCCTTTGCGTCCGTAACAGTCCCTTGAATGCTCGCTGGTCCAGCCCAGGCGTTCGCAGCACAAAGCATCAGCCCAATAGCCCCTATCTGTAGCAATTTTGTAATCATATCAACCTCACTAGGTTCCTACAGGAAACAGGAGCCGAAGTTCCCAAATAATTTGCTGAACGAGGGAGAAAGCGAAGTTTCCGCGAGTGGACTTTTGCTGACCGAAAAGCGCTCGCAAAGGCAATGCTCAAAGCCTTCCGGCGGCTGGGTAGTAAATCGGACCGCTACTTAAATGGCATGCCTGAACCCGGACATTGAAGAAAAGGCTTATATTTTTGGCCGTGCACGGCAACGCGGCTGCGAGTTTCGTCCAGTCTGATTACTCGAATCTTTCGCAGACAGATCGCACATTTGCCCTTCCGATAATGCTCCGTAGGGAGCGAATGCGTGTCATGCTTCAGAGCGATCACTGTAGCAGGCGCACGATTTCTCCCAAACTCCAAACATGACTGGATCCGTTTTCGGGTCTGAATTCCGATTGGCCTCAAAATGACTCAGAGCCGACCGAACGGCAGCGCATCGGAAATTAGATCGACGCCGCGGCGGTCCTTGCGCGGAGGTGCATTGGACTAGCGGCAACCGTCACAGGCATCGCCCTTCAACGCTTCGATGCCCTCACGCGTGATGATCGGAACCATGAGAATTGCGGCTATTGAATCCGCCCACCACCATCCAAAAAGCGCGTTGAGAGCAAGGCCGACAAACAGGATGCCTGACAAATAAGCGCAAAGATCCGTCTGGCGTGAGTCCGCCACAAGCGCACGGCTATTCAATCGAACCGCTACACGGCGCTTTGCCCGAGCGAGAAGCGGCATAACAACAATCGAGACCGCCGCAAGGCTGATACCCACGATGCTCGCGTGCGGTGGTTCTCGCTGAACCAGCGTCTTGGCGGCATCAATCGCGACATAGGTCGCCAGCACAAAAAAACTTATGCCGACAAGCTTAAGAGCAAGCTGCTCGCGCTTTTCGCCTGTCTCGTGCGATTGCAATCGCCACAGCAGGCTCGCACCGGAAAAACTTTCAATAATCGAATCCACGCCGAAACCAACGAGCGCGATGCTGCCAGCTATGACACCCGCACCGATACCAACAACTGCTTCGGTGAGATTCCAGCCAAGCGTGAAATACTCAAGGCGACGACCTTTGCGCATGTCGCTTTCGCGCAGATCAACGTGTGCAGGAATCGTCGATGACATACTTTGACATCGCCGATGTGCCCTTGGATTTCAATCACGTTGCCCGATTCATCGTAGACGCGAATCACAGCATCATGTGAGCGGCCGTAAAACCTTGCGTACTCGACTGCATTGCCGATTGCGTTTGGCTCACCGTACCACAGGCGGCCGAATGGACAGCACATCGGAAATTAGATCGACGCCGCGAATAATCGTTGCGTGGCCGGACTCCGTAAAGGTACATAGAACACTGCGCGTGTCCGGCGCTTGCGAATTCAAGTATCTGGTCGCATGGTTCGGATAGATCAAACCCGTCTTCAGAAAGGCTAAAGTTATGTTGCTAAGCCTTAGGCAGCTTTACAGAAAAAAGCTCCGCGCCTCTGACGGCGACATCGGCCATGTGGAGGACTTCTATTTTAATGATCAGCAATGGGCTATCCGCTATGTTGTCGCGGACACAGGTTCATGGCTATCGGGGCGCTTGGTGCTGATTTCTT
>DATDAJ010000059.1:0-2896 GCA_036525475.1 Candidatus Udaeobacter sp. | reverse complement strand
GACTAACTGATCGTATGACGATTAATAAGTTCCAACCGAGCGGGTTAAACCGTGGAGCTAGGTCTTTGGGCTGTACTTGTCGATCCAAGCTTGAAAGCGCGGATCTTTGCGCAGGGGATCCCAGGCTGGATCGACTTTGAGCATTGGGACGGTTAGGCCGTTTGGGACAACGAGCAAATGATCGAGAAGTGAAAATGCTTCGTCGAATTCCCCGGACCAGGCATAAATCCGAGCGAGTGTAGCGGTGACTTGTGGCCCATCAAAGGCGTCTTGGGATTCGGGTAACAAGTCGACTGCGCGCTTTCCTTCGGCGATGGCTTCCTGCTTTTGACCCAAGGCCGCAAGGATAAGACCGTGCTGCCCACGTCGAGTTGCGTCTTCAGGTGCTGCGCGCACCAGCTCGTCTGAGACAACGCGGGCGTGTTCGAGAGCGATTCGAGCTTTGGCTTCATCGCCTAAAAGCAGGTACAGCTCGCCTTCCAAGAAGGCTTTCGGGCAAGGGGCGGTGGTCGTGTTAAACAATGTTTCGCCGCGAAATTGTTGCACGACCTCAAGTGCGTCGGGAAACTTCCGCTGTAGTCTCAGGACCCAAAATCGGACCATTGTCATTATACCCGGATCGGTGTTAGGCGGGATTGAAGAAAATACTTTTTCGGCCACGCTAAGATCGCCGTTCCGTTGGAGCGCGACGTATCCCTTCACCCCACGCGCCTGAAATGATTGCGGCGACGTCGCGAGAATGCGATCAACGGTCTTGTCGGCGGTTTCGAAATCCCGCTGGGCCATGTAACTGTAAGCAAGGTTCATCAGGGTGTGCTCGTTTTTCGGATCGAGCGCGGCGGCTTTTTCCAAATTCGCAGTTGATTCCGCCCACTTGCCCTGACGCCGCTGAATGGCGCCGATGGCCAGATAGGCCTGGGACTCGTTTGGCAGCCCGCGTCTGGCGATGTCAAACTCGGTGAGAGCGCGTTCGTAATCGCGATCCCCATAATAATAAGAGAAACCGAGCGCGAGGTGGCCTTCGGGAAGTTCCGGTTGCAACCGCAAGGCCTCATTTGCGTTGAGGCGCGCTTTTTCTCGGCGGGCGGGTGTTGGATCGAAGCTGTGATAAGCCCAGCTCTCCACCATGGAAAGACCAGCAAAGGCCAGGGCAAAGTTTGGATCGAGCTTGATGGCTTGTTCGAAAAGCGGCTCAGGCTTCAAGGACGTGTCTCGGAACATGTCCCTCCGACTGGCATAATCGTGTGCCTGGACAAAGAGGAGATAGGCTTCCGCATTTTGGGTTGGCTGGCGAACGAGGCGCGCTTTTTCGTTTGGCGAAAGTTTTGCCCGAAGAGCGGAGGCGATCTTGTGCGCAAGATCGGCTTGAATGCCGAAAACGTCAGTCAAATCGCGGTCGTAATCTTCCGCCCAAATGTGCTCATCGTTGTTGGCATCGATCAGCTGCACGTTCACGCGCACCCGATTGCCGATGCGGCGAACGCTGCCTTCCAAAAGCGTGGCCACGCCAAGTGCTTTGCCAATATCGCGGGCGTTTCGCGTCGCGCTGCCGCGATATGGCATGACCGAGGTCCGCGAAATCACCTTCAAATCGCCGATTTTCGAAAGGTTGGTCAAAATATCATTCTGAATTCCGTCAGCGAAGTAGGCGTTTTCTTTCTCATCGCTCAGATTTTCGAACGGCAACACCGCGATCGACTTATCGATCTTGCCGGCGGAAGCGCGTGGCAAGAGGAAGAAACCGGCGGCGGCCGAGACGATCACACCGGTTGCAATAAGAATGATCATATTGCGCCGAACATTCGTTTCGGCGGCAGGTGCCTTTGTCGCTTGAATCCCTTGCGGCGTGACGTCGAACGCCCAAGCGAGAAATAATGCTGCCGGAAAGCCGATCAATAAGAGCGTCACCAGCAAACGAAATGTCCAAGTCGGTAATTCCCATGCCGGGGAAACTGCCGATGCGATCTGAATGATGAATCCTGCGGCAATGATGTAGGCGGCCGCCACTCGATAGACTTTTCGACGCCGCAACTCCTCGAAAAAACCGCTCATAAAATGGAATCTCTCTGCATCGCGGATCGCGATCATAACTCAGTCCGTTACTCCACATCGATGACTACTTTCCCGCGAGCGTGCCCTTCTTCGAGATACCCAAGAGCGTCCCTCACCTCGCCCAGGGACTTGTAAGTCCTGTCGATCACGGGCGTAACTTTTCCTGATTGCATAAGATCCGCGAGCAACGCCAGATCCTGATGGTTGAGTTGCGCGACGAAGAAACCGAACTTTTGACTCGTGAACTTCGACATGAGAGGCGTTGTAAACGACCGGATCAAATGCGTCCGAGTGTCTCCGCGCCAGCCTGCTCCACCGAGGCCGACGAGGACGCAGATGCCATTTGGAGTTAAAACACGACGCCGTTCGGAAAAGGTGTGGTTCTGCACGTTGTCGAAAATCACGTCGTAACGCTGATCGCCCTTTGTGAAATCTTCCTTTGTGTAATCGATCACGTGATCCGCCCCGAGTGATCGGACTAGATCCACATTTCGCGTGCTGCAGACGCCAGTCACCTCTGCGCCAAGGGATTTTGCAATTTGCACCGCGAAGGTACCAACGCCGCCGGACGCGCCGTTGATCAATACTTTCTGTCCTGCCTGAACGTGTCCCTTGTCGCGCAGACCCTGCAATGCAGTGATTCCTGCGATGCCGACAGATCCTGCTTGTTCGAATGTGATGTTGGCGGGCTTCAGTGCAATGGCCCGGTCGGCGCGCGGGCAAATATACTGCGCCAACGCGCCATTGCGTCCACCGAACACTTCGTCGCCAAGTTTGAAGTTGGTAACGCTTTTGCCAACTGCCTCAACGGTTCCCGCGTAATCTACGCCTACCCGCGTGTCCT
>DATDAJ010000058.1:0-7464 GCA_036525475.1 Candidatus Udaeobacter sp. | reverse complement strand
GGTATTCATCCAACTCTTTGCCGAAACGTTTGATCTCCTCGGGCGTGAGAAATTCGGGTAAATATTGATCGGACCCTTTGCCGATCTGCGCGCGCAATTGTTCGCGAGGAAATTGTTTGCCGAATCGCCGGAATGCCCGGTCCCACGAATCGATGTGCAATTCATTGGAATCGACCAAGGTTCCGTCGATGTCGAATATGAAAGCGACGAAAGAGGATAAGCGCATATTCTCGATCTGAATCGGGTTTCGGTGGTGAATTGCGCTGAGCCGCGCGGGAACTTTCCGCACTTCCTTGATCACAACTGGCACCTTCACGCTTTGCAGATGGCGTATGCGGTTGTCAGGATCGTACGTTGTTTCGCCGCAAAGAAACGCAATCGTTTTCAGGCCGGCTCAGTGCGAAGGCACGATAGGGGATGTAGTGCCTGCGACCGCAGTGGTCTTGTTTTGATTTATCGAGTGCGACAAAAAGAGAACTGAACAGGAGGAAGCAAGAACGCGTGAAAGCAATCAGAGTGAAAGAATTTGGCGGGCAGGAAGTTCTGCGGCTGGAAGAAGTGCCGACGTTGAAACCCGGCCCTGGTCAGGTGCTCGTGCGAATGCACGCGATCGGTATCAATCCGGTGGAGACTTATATTCGTGCAGGAACGTACGCGCGACTGCCGGAGTTGCCTTACACACCGGGGAATGACGGCTCGGGCGTGGTCGAGCAGGCCGGCGCGGATGTGAGTGAGTTTAAACCCGGCGATCGTGTTTACACCTCGGGATCGATCAGCGGAACGTATGCAGAGTTCGCGTTGTGCAAAGCAGACCAAGTTCATCCGTTGCCGGCAAACGTTTCGTTCGAGCAAGGCGCGGCGATGGGGACGCCGTACGCGACGGCATATCGCGGGTTGTTGCAGCGCGCCGATGCAAAGGCTGGTGAAACGGTTCTGGTGCACGGCGCGAGTGGCGGTGTCGGGACTGCAGCGGTGCAACTGGCGCATGCTCACGGTTTGCGCGTGCTCGGCACGGCGGGCAGCGATGACGGAATCAAGCTCGCACGTCAACAAGGCGCCCACGAAGTGTTCGATCTTCGCGCACCTGATCATTTTGAGCAGATAATGAAAGCGACCGGCGGACACGGCGTTGATGTGATCGTGGAAATGCTCGCGAATGTGAATCTCGGGAAAGATCTGACCATCCTCGCAAAAGGCGGACGCGTCGTGATCATCGGCAGCCGCGGCCCAGTGGAGATCAATCCGCGCGACACGATGCAGCGCGATGCCGATGTGCGCGGTATGATTTTGCCGAACACGTCCCCGACAGAGCTGGCAAATATTCACGCCGCGCTCGTGGCCGGTCTGGAAAACGGGACGTTACGTCCGGTGATCGGCAAAGAATTTACGCTGACTGACGCGACCGAGGCGCATCGAGCGGTGATGGAACCAGGAGCGCTGGGAAAAATCGTGCTCTTGCCGCAAAAGTAGGAACGGAAACCGAATCAGGCTGCAACGGATGCAAAGCAACGGCCAGGCTTTCCAACCAGGAAGCCAGGAAACAAACTGAAGTGATCGCGAACTATTTCGTTTTTCGCCAGATGACGTTTTCGTTGTTACGACGGTCAATTATTGCGTCGACTTTACCGTTAGCAGAGTAACGGAACAGAATTCTGCCTTCGACGCCTTTGCGGAAGAAAAGCTCTGACGTCTCCGGCAGCAGTTGCTCTTTTTTGCCGTTCCGTTCAACGAATAGCTTATCGCCTTCATGCATGACCGACCTTGTTTGCCCAGGCGCCAGTTCGTACGTGCCGATGAAATCGGCGAACTTTTTCGGCTCGGCTTTTCCCACCGCAGGGTCCTCATAGTAGCGATGTGCCTGACTGGCGATGATCTGCCAATTGCCGTTCCGCTGAAGCCACGTGTCAGTGATGTGATATCGCGCTTTCAGATTTTGGCCGAAAATCGTCTCGGTCTCGTCCGCGTCGTAACTGAGTACCGCCGTGTTCCCAATGATCCGGCTCTGAACGTTCTCGACCTTAATCGTTCCGGAATATCCGGCCGGCAGCGGTGTGATGTCGGCGATCAGCTTCGGTTTGTCGAAAATGCGTCCTTTCTCGTCGGCGAAGATGCAGTCGTCGGCGAAATGTTTTTTCCACGGCGCCTGATTGCCGGGTACCACGGCATCGTAAAGCTCTTGAGTGCGTCGGACCAGTTCGTCCTGCGTAATGGGAACATCTGCGCAGACAATGGTTGCAGCGGAAAGAAATTTAATGAGCGCGAGCTGTTTCATAAGAATGATTAAGAAATAAGGATTAAAAATATACGAAATGACGAAAGAGGAGCATTCGTGGCTTGAGGCGCTCGACAGCGCTTTGCGATCGGACAGCGTGCGCGAACACATTCGCTATGTTGTTGCACGCATTCGCGAGCAACTGGCTCGCAGAAAAGATGTGCTAATGGGTTGGGAGCCGTTTCCGTTGGAAGCTCTCGCAACGACACTACCGCCGAAGATTCGGTCTGCGTGGGTTTTTGTTTTGCGCGCGGGCGCGGGCATTTGCTGCATTCATGCTGTCGTGACCGTGGAAGTGCTCTGCGCAAGCATCGCGGCTTACCTCATGCTGGGCTTGATGTGGACGGTCGCCTATTGGCTTGTGGATCAGGTGACACCCGGCGGAGCTTTCTCTTTCAACACCAATCGCGGTACACAGTCGATGAACGGATTCACTGGATTTTATTTTAGCTTCATCACTCTTAGCACTGTCGGTTACGGGGACATTACTCCGGTTTCACGAGCTGCGCGCTGGCTCGCGGCAATGGAAGCGATGACGGGTCTGCTTTATGTAGCGGTCCTAATCGCCCGGTTGGTTTCACTTTATTCGAGCGCGAAATCCGATGATTCCTGAGCAAGCTGTTTCATCAGTTGGAGGGACGGGCGACGGCGTGAATTTCTCGACGACGCACACGTAGTCCCAAAGTCTTATAGGAAAACTTGCTGCGCGCACATACTTCTTGATTATCATCGCCAACCGTCTGAACCCCCCAACACTTATGAGGCTTAAAAACGCAAAAGTATCCATTCGCCTGATCGCCGCTGTCACGTGTCTCGCATTTTTCGCCAGCTGTGCGACGGCGCCGCAGGCAGTACGGGGTCCCGAATATGCGCCGACGGCGAGCCTGATGCGAGAGGCACGCTCCGCGAATGCACCAGTTGAAAAGCGAGCAGCCGATTATTTGCAGGCTGCCGCCATGACCGCAGCATTGCTTGGGACCGGAATTGGGACACCCGCCTGTGAAACCTACAACGCAGCATGTGGCGAACTTACCGTTCTGCTGCGCTCGAGTGAAGGAGGACGGCTGTGGAATCATCCGCTCACCCTGACCGGAAGCGACCAGACCTACCACCTACGGCTTGAACCCGCCAGTAACGCAGTCTGGTCGCCTGACTACTTCACCTTTTTTGTGCCCTCCGCGGAGATCAAAGAAAAATTGATAAAAAAGGAAAACCATCAGGAGGGCGTGGGCGGGTCCCTCGTCGGAGTGCGAACTGTTACTCCGCCCGAAAATTTTGCGGCCCACAAAGGCATTCCCGCAGCCGTCACAGCCACGCTCGATTTCAAGCGAAACGACGCTACTTTGGCTCTGCGGCGTCCCTTCAGACAACCGACGGCGCTCGTTCAGGGAAAAATACGTCCGCTCGAAGCCGATTTCTCGGCACCAGTCAGTTACTACCAGCCGCCGGGTAATGTTCTGCTCATCGGATTGCTGGGAGGACTTCGATCCGATCGCTATATGGACAAGACTGGCTTGTATTTCCTGCAGCCTTACGATCCCGACCGGATCCCGCTTGTTCTTGTGCACGGCCTCTTCTCAACGCCATTCGACTGGGCGCAAACGATCAATGGACTCCAAGCCGACCCTGAAATCCGTAAACATTACCAGTTCTGGGTCTTTGGCTATCCGACCGGCAATCCCATCCTCTATTCTGCATTGCGATTGCGCGAAGAGCTCACCAGGGTCGACAAACTTTATCCGAACCACCGTCCGTACGTTGTTGTAGGTCACAGTATGGGCGGGATGCTTACTCGCATGCAGACAATTACGGTCACAAAGCCGATGTGGGAGAAAGGTCTGGGGGAAACCGCGAAAAGCATTTTTAGGGAAAATTCAAGCGATAGCTTGGTTGTACGTGCCACAACATTTCAGGCTAATCCTCGGATTAAACGTGTTGTGTTCATTTGTACTCCGCATCGCGGGAGCACGATGGCCAGCAGCGGATTGGGTAGATTTGGTACTAGCTTGATCGCTCTTCCCCTTAACATTGCCTCGGTCCTGAAGGACACACTCACCAGCGCAGAACTTGTGCAATTGACCGGAAGTTCCAAACGTCTCCCCAACAGTATCACTGGTCTGAAACCGTCAAATCCAGCGTTGCCCGTAGTCAATGAAGCGCGGATCAGCGTTCCGTATCACTCGATCATCGGTGATCGCGGGAAGGACCATTGCCCGGACTGCACTGATGGTGTCGTCCCCTACTGGAGCTCTCATCTCGATGGCGCCCAATCCGAAGTGATTGTTCCCGGCCCGCACGGGGCATGCGAACTGCCGCAAACCATCGCCGAGCTTGACCGGATTTTGCGTTTACATCTAAGGACGAGCAGCCCCTCAAGAGGGATCCTGGCTCAGGCGGCTCCTTGACTCGGTACGCACCACTTTGCGACTGATCGGTTGCTGCTTCTTACTGTTATCCCACTTGCCGCAGCTGTTTCTGCGAAGCATGCACCATCATGCTGGCTCTTCGCCTCAGTTTCCCAAACGTTCGTAACGTAATCTGATGCGAGTCATTCGATGGTTTAGCGCATTGCTCGTTGTCCTTGCAGCCAGCATTGCTATCGCCTGGGCATTTGGCGCCGTATGGTATGACGCTCCGTTCGGCAACGTAAACAAGGTTGCAGCCGCACTGCTTGCCATCACGTTCGTGGTCATCCTCCTGTTCGTTAGGCCATTCTGGCGAAAGCTGGTCGTCGTTGTCGTGCTCTTTGTCGGCGTGCTCACCTGGTGGCTGACGCTTTCTCCCACCAACGATAGCGACTGGCAGCCGGACGTGGCCAGGGAAGCGTGGGCCGACATTCAAGGCGACGAAGTAACATTTCACAACGTGCGCAACTGCGACTACCGCACCGAGACCGACTACACCCCTCGTTGGGAGACGCGTACCGTACGCATCTCGCAGATCACCGGCATCGACCTCGCGATTAATTACTGGGGCTCGCCCTGGATCGCGCATCCCATCGTCAGCTTCCAATTTGCTGACGCGCCGCCGCTCTGCTTCTCGATCGAGATTCGCAAGAAGCTTGGTCAAACTTACTCGACTATCGGCGGACTCTACCGGCAGTTCGAACTCATCTACATCGTGGCCGATGAACGCGACGTGATCCGACTGCGCACAAACTATCGCAAGGAAGATATCTACCTTTATCGTACGACCGCTTCGCCAGCGCAGGCGCGCGAACGGTTTCTTGAATACATCCATTCGCTTAACGCTCTGCGGAACACACCGCGTTGGTATAACGCAATCACTACCAACTGTACAACGAGCATCCGCGCACAGCATCCACGCAATGAGCGCGTGCCATGGGATTGGCGGATCCTGCTGAATGGGAAAGGCGACGAACTGATGTACGAGCGCCATGCCATCGTGACCGACGGACTTCCCTTTGCCGAGCTAAAGACCCGAAGCTTGATCGACACGCGCGCCCGCGCCGCTAACGACTCTCCTGATTTTTCACAATTGATCAGGAAAGATCTGCCTTTCGCGCTTCCGTCCGACGGCAACGTCACCGTCCGGTCATCAAAGAATTCTTGGGAGTAATGCAGAGTTTTCGGCTTAGTGAGCTAAATCAGCCATCACAGCGTCACTGATTGCAAAAGCTGGAATTGCATCACGGTCCCGGTGTTAATCAGTAACGTTCCTGCGGTGTGTCCATAGTGCGCCTGGCGCGCTGTGACCGGCGAGCTTCCCGGTTGGAACGCATTCGTCTTCACCGCGACGTTGCGACCATTCACCGAAACAGACGTCAATTCCACCGTGAGCGGCTCGTTCTTGCGCGGATTGTAGCGAGAAGTCGCGATCTTTCCGAAGGTTTTACTTCCAGCTTTCAATACAACGTGTCCGTTGATCGAGACGTTCTGAGCTAGCTTCGCCTCGAAACTCCTGCCTACCACAGTTTTCGAGCTGAACTGGCTAACGGTACTTACTATCAGTGTTGTTCCAGCCGGAATCGTCGCTGCATTTACAAATGACGCGGCAACGCAGACGATCGCGATAACTGCAATGGCTTTGAGTTGTGTCATAGGATTCTAAGAGTTGGTTGAGATTTCAGTCGGGCGTTTCGTAAGGCGGCTCGTCTGTAGCGATCGGGGTTGTTTGCATCGGCTGATTGATTAACTGAAAAACAATGGCTGCAACAACAGCAGCAGCAAAATCGGCCAGCAGATAGATCCAGATGTTTGCCCAACTTGAAATCCCAAGGATGCAGATGCCCAGAGCGACCGCGGGATTGAATGCGCCGCCTGAAATGTCACCCACGGCAAATGCGCCGGTCATCACGGTCATGCCGATGGCCAAACCATAAAATGAATTTCCTGAAGTGCCTTCCGCCGTGGCGGCGTTCAACACAACGTAGACAAGCGCAAACGTAAAAAGAAATTCCGCAAGAAGCGCTGGACCAACAAGCGGTGCGATGGGAGTAACAGCTACACCGGCGCGAAAGACCTTACTCACGATCAGTGCCGCGACGGCGGCGCCGGCGAGCTGTGCCACCCAGTAAGGTACTACGTCAGTCGCATTCACCTTGCCCCGGATCAGTACGCCGAGCGTGACTGCTGGATTATAATGTGCCCCAGAGATGTGGCCGCCGGCAAAAACCATCACCATTAGCGCTGCGCCGATGGCGAGCGGCGCGATGACCCCCGCGCCAGCGCCGATTCCCGTGCAGCCAATTGTCAGGACGAGAAAGAATGTTCCGATAAATTCGGCGATATACTTGTTCATAGGCTGATTGTTAGCTGATAGAGGTTGAAAAAAGCAAGACAGATTAACAATGGGACTTTGGTCTTACCTGCGGCGTGGCAACAGCAAACCCAAACCGGCAGGGACTAATGCCAAATAGACAGGCACTGTTTGCCTCTCACTTCGAACGTGGCAACAACCCGAATGCCTTCGTCAGACCACTAATTTTATCCAAATAAAGAGCAGAATGATCGCGCCAATGATCGACATAATAAGGCCGGCCGGATGAAAGGTTGAACCCGGTTCCGGTTTGGAAAACAACCGGCCGATAAACCCACCGACGATCGAGCCAGCGATCCCAAGCAAAGTGGTCATTATGAAACCAAGATGCTGTGCGCCGGGCATAATGGCGCGTGCGATCAAACCGACGACGAAACCGACAATGATGTACCAAATGATGTGCAGCATAGATT
>DATDAJ010000057.1:0-7172 GCA_036525475.1 Candidatus Udaeobacter sp. | reverse complement strand
CGATTTTTTCAACGCCGGCTCTACGCGCTCCGTCGGCGAGCAATCGCGGGTAGATGCCGTTGCCGGCAATTATTCCCAAGGCGGGTAGCGGTGGCTGTACCAAAGCAGCAAATCTTGATTAAACAGACGCTCGCCTCGGCGAGCGCCTCTACAAATCGTTAGCCGTGGCGACGGCGTTTGACGTGCAACTGGGCCAGCGCTTTTTGCAGCGAAGCCTGGATGGCAGCTACTTCTTCGGCGGAGTGATCTTCCTTCATGGCCGCTTTGGCGCGCTCCACTGCAGCCTCGGCTGTAGCAATGTCGATTTTCTCTGATTCGAGCGCCATGTCGGTTAGCACTGAAACCGCGTCTCCTTTGATTTCCACAAACCCTTCGCCGATGGCCATCGTGCTCTCATGGCCGCTTTTTACGATGCGCAGTTCGCCAGGCACCAAAGTGGTTAGGAGCGGGACGTGCTTCGGATAAACACCAAGCTCGCCCTCCGAGCCGGGCAGCGTCACCATCTCTACGTCCTCGGAATAAATTCTTTCCTCAGGCGTTACGATCTCAAGCTTTAGTGTGGCCATAGTGAGTCGTTAGGCGTTGAAGTGTTGAAGCGGGGCTCGCCAAGCTGGCTCTTTCCGCTTCATCGCTTGATTGCTTCATCGCTTCAACCTTCCTTAATCGTATCGATGCCGCCCTTCATGTAGAAATTTTGCTCGGGCACGTCGTCATGCTTGCCGTCCAAAATTTCCTTAAAACCGCGGACTGTTTCTGCAACCGGGACATATTGACCTTTGTAGCCGGTAAAGACTTCAGCCACATGAAATGGCTGGCTAAGGAACCGCTGAATCTTGCGTGCGCGCTGAACAGTGACCTTGTCCTCCGGGCTTAGTTCATCCATTCCGAGAATCGCGATAATGTCCTGCAAATCCTTGTAACGCTGCAAAACACGCTGCACGCCGCTTGCAACGTCATAATGCTCCTCGCCGACAATCTCCGGTGCAAGCGCTTTCGATGTTGATGCCAGCGGATCGACCGCAGGATAAATTCCGAGCTCGGCGATGGCACGCTCAAGCACGATGGTCGAATCCAAGTGCGCAAAAGTGTTTGCCGGCGCGGGATCAGTGAGATCGTCCGCTGGAACATAGACTGCCTGGAACGAAGTGATCGATCCTTTATTTGTGGATGTAATTCGCTCCTGCAAATCACCCATCTCAGCAGCAAGCGTCGGCTGATAGCCAACCGCGCTCGGCGTTCGGCCCAGCAACGCTGACACTTCCGAGCCCGCTTGCGAGAATCGAAAGATGTTGTCGATAAACAGAAGCACGTCCTGGTTGCGCTCGTCGCGAAAATATTCGGTCATTGCAAGGGCAGAAAGAGCAACGCGTAAACGCGCGCCCGGCGGTTCGTTCATCTGACCGAAAACCATCCCTACTTTCGACTTCGACAAGTCTTTTTGATCGATCACGCCCGCCTCGCTCATTTCCTTGTAAAGATCATTGCCTTCCCGGCTCCGTTCGCCTACTCCCGCAAATATCGAAACCCCGCCGTGTTTCATGGCGATGTTGTTGATTAGCTCCTGGATGACAACAGTCTTGCCGACGCCTGCGCCGCCAAATGCGCCGACTTTGCCGCCTTTTGTAAATGGGCACACAAGATCGATGACCTTGATCCCCGTTTCCAAAATCTTTGCCGTAGTGTCTTGCTCCGTGAGGGTCGGCGCCGGGCGGTGGATTGGGTAACGCTTCGTGTAGTTCACCGGGCCACGGTTATCAATCACGTCGCCAGTGACGTTAAAAAGGCGACCGAGCACGCCCTCGCCTACTGGTACGGTGATCGGACCGCCAGTATCGGTGACGCTCATTCCGCGCTTTAACCCTTCCGTCGAAGACATGGCGATGGAGCGAACCCAGCTTTCGCCAAGATGCTGTTGCACTTCGAGCGTCAACTTCGTTGGGTTACCGTTCACTTCATACTCAATTTCGAGGGCGCTGTAGATTTTCGGCAGCGTCTTTTCGTCCGGAAATTCCACGTCCACTACCGGACCGATTACTTGAACTATGTTTCCTTTATTCATAAATCTTGACTAACCACCGAGTGCCATCTGCGCTGTGGCGATCTCGAGTAACTCGGTTGTGATGCCGGCCTGGCGCATCTTGTTGTATTCCAACGTAAGGTCCTTGATAAATTGATTCGCGTTATCGGTGGCGTTCTTCATCGCCACCATTCGCGCGCTGTGCTCAGACGCGCGCGCGTCGAGAATCATCTGAAAAACCTCAAAGGAAACGTAATAGGGAAGCACCGAGTCGAGCACGACCTCGGCATTGGGCTCAAAAATGTACCCTATCATCGGATCGACGCCCTTAGTGTCAGCTTGAGCACCTTCCCCCTTAGGCAAATCAAAGCTGCTGATCGGTAACAGTGTTTGTACGACGGTGCGTTGATTAATCGTGTTGATGAAATGGGTGTAAAGCACCGAAACCTTGTCCACTTCCCGCCTCAGAAATTTTTCCATGCAGAATTTCGAGATTGGTTTCGCCTCAACGAAGCTGGGCGAATCTTTCAGCTCAAAATCTGCCAGCAATTCCCGTTTGGTACGCGCGATAAATTGTCTGGCCTTCTTTCCCGTCACTACAAAGCTCGTCTTAGCCGGATCAAAATTCGCCGCTTCGCGAAAGAGATTCGTGTTCAACGCTCCGCAGAGTCCCTTGTCCGTGCTGATAATTAACACCAACTCCTTCTGGAGCGGACGGATGGCAAGCAGCGGGTGAAATCTTGGGTCTGTCCGGTTTTGCAAGGAAACAAGAACCTTATTCATCGTTGCTGCGTAAGGGCGTCCGGCGAGGGCATGCTGCTGCGCTTTACGCATCTTGGACGCAGCCACCATTTGCATTGCTTTGGTGATTTGCGCGGTGTTGCGGATCGATTTGATCCGGCGCCGTATGTCCTGCGTGTTCGCCATCTAAACGCCTACTTAGATTACCGCCAAGTGGTCTTAAATTCGTCGAGCGCCGCCTTCAATTGCGCCTCGAGGTCCTTATCGACCTCTTTTTTCTCGCGAATCGTTTGGAGCAAACTGGCTTTGCGTGTTTGCAGGTAATCCTGAAGCTTCAATTGGTATTCTTTGACCCGCTCGACAGGAACAGCGTCGAGGTAGCCGTTTTGCATCGCCCACATCACAGCCACTTGTTCTTCCACCGGAATTGGGTTGTACTGTTTCTGCTTAAAAAGCTCGACAATACGTTGACCGCGATCGAGTCGGGCTCTCGTCGCCGCGTCGAGGTCTGAACCAAATTGTGCAAACGCAGCGAGCTCGCGAAACTGTGCCAAATCGAGCTTCACTTTGCCCGCGACCTGCTTGATCGCCTTGATCTGGGCAGCCGATCCGACACGGCTGACAGAGAGTCCCACGGAAATTGCTGGCCGCACACCTTGATTAAACAAATCAGTCTCAAGATAGATTTGCCCATCCGTAATCGAGATCACGTTTGTCGGAATGTAGGCGGAGACGTCGCCGGCCTGGGTCTCGATGATCGGTAACGCGGTTAATGAGCCGCCTCCGAATTCATCGCTCATGCGCGCGGCGCGTTCGAGCAAGCGCGAGTGCAGGTAAAACACGTCGCCCGGATACGCTTCGCGACCCGACGGCCGCTTCAGCACGAGCGAAACCTGCCGATAAGCCACTGCGTGCTTCGACAAATCGTCGAAGACAATGAGCGCATCCATTCCATTATCCATGAACCACTCACCCATCGCGGCGCCTGCAAATGGCGCCAGGTATTGGTTCGTGGCGGTATCCGAAGCCGGTGCCGAAAGGATCGTCGTGTATGGCATGGCGCCTTCTTTTTCGAGTACCGCGAGAGCGCGCGCCACGTTGGAATTTTTCTGACCGATTGCGACGTAGATACAGTAAAGCGGCCGATAATTCTTATCGCCCTGGTCCTCAGCTGCCTTGTTCAAACGGGCCTGGCTGATGATCGTGTCGATGGCGATGGTACTTTTGCCGGTTGCGCGGTCGCCGATGATCAACTCGCGCTGGCCGCGACCGATCGGAATCATCGCGTCAATGGCCATGAGGCCGGTTTGCACCGGCTGATTAACGCTGCGGCGCTTAATGACGCCCGGTGCAATTGTTTCCAGCGGATAAAATGTTTCGGTTTTGATCGGTCCCTTGTCATCGAGCGGCTGGCCGAGTGTGTTTACCACACGGCCCAAAAGCGCCTTGCCGACGGGAACGGAAAGAAGTCGGCCGGTTGTCCTAACTTCGTCGCCTTCGGAAACCTTCGTCGTGTCGCCCATCAAAATGGCGCCCACTTCAGTTTCTTCAAGATTGAGCGCGAGACCGTAAATGCCGTTGGGAAATTCGATCATTTCATTGAGCATCACGTCGCTCAGACCCTCGATGCGCGCCACGCCGTCGCCGGTCTCGCGCACAACGCCCACGTTGCTCTTGGTCGTGGATGTTTTTAGGTCTTCAATTTTCGATTCGATCTCTTCGAGTATGGTGCTCATGGTTTTGAATTCTGATTAAAGTTCTTGTTGAAGACGTTCGAGGCGGTTGCGCACGCTTCCGTCCCAAACATCGCTTCCCACGCGGATGCGCATTCCGCCAAGAAGCTGAGAATCAACGTGAAAATCAGTAGCGAGGTCGTCGCCGTATTTGCTCCTCAGATTGGCTGCAATCTCTGAACGTATTGCGGGATCCACTTGGCTCGCGGTTTCGATCGTGGCATGGCGCTTCTCTACCTCGAGTCGAAGCAAACGTTTGTAGTTTTTTAGCACATCAATGTAATTGCGTGGCTTTTCTGCTATGACCGAATCGACCAGGGACGCGATTCTGTCAGGATCAAGCTGTCCATCAGTGAAACTTGCCTGAAGCATTTTGCGCGAGAGTTGACGAATTTCCTTATTGAGCTTCATCAGGCCACTTCTCGAGCTGCTTCCTCCTGCAAACGCCGTTGATCTTCCTGCGTTAATACTTTCCCCGTGACCTTCGCCGTAGTGTCGACTACAAGCCGCCCAAGCTCGCGCTTCAGAGATTCCATTGTGCGGTCGTGCTCAAGCGCTGCGGCCTCACGCGCTTTGGCAATGATCTGCTCGGCTGCCCCAATCGCTTCCTGCTGCTTGCGCTCGGACAGATGGGCCGCGCTTTCACGCGCTTCGTCGATCATCTTTTGCGCGTCGGCATTCGCTTTGGCGATGATTTCCTGGTATCGCGTTTCTGCTTGTGCGAGCTCTTTTTTGATTTTCTCCGCGTTGAGCTGTCCCTCCTCAATTGTGCGCCTGCGCTGCTCCAGCACCGCAACGATCGGTTTGTAAGCGAAGCGTCGCAAAAGCAACGCCACGATCACGAAGCTGATTACCTGCGACAAGAACAGCCAAAAATTCCAGCCGAAAGTCTCGGCTGTTTCGTGCAGCGTTTCACTCAAACCACCCGCCGCAGCGGCGGCGACGATCAGATCCATATTTGAAAAGCCGGCATGCTGTTACACGATCGAGGACAACAACATTAGTGAGGCAGCAAGAACAACGCATAGAACACGATCGCCTCTGTAAACGCGATCGCGAGAATTCCATGCACGAGGATTTGCGTAAAGGCACCGGGATTGCGTCCGACTGCCGATGCCATTCCTAGACCTGTTAGTCCCACGCCGATGCCGACGCCCATCGCGGCCAGACCGACGTGAATGCTTCCGCTCATTTCTGCGAGTATTGGTAGTATCATAGTTTTTCTGTTGTTTTGCCGGAGCCGTTATCGGTCCAGCGAAATTTAACCGTGTGCGTGTTCCGGGCCGTGATCATGCTGCGCGATCAGCATCGTGAACACGGCGGTGAGCAGCATGAACACAAGCGCCTGCACAACGCCCACCAGTATCTCCATAAAGTAAAATGGAATGGGCGGCAACCATGCCAGCCATAACGGCACCATATGCGCCATTGCTTCCAAAATGCTTTCTCCAGCATAGATGTTCCCGAACAGTCGAAAGCTCAGTGAAACTGGACGGAACAAGATCGAAATGACTTCGAGCCAGCCGACCATGAAAAAGATCACTGCCAGCAGCACCTTGAGAATACCTGTCGTTTCGCCTTTTGGACCGAACAGGTGTTTCAGGAATCCGCCGACACCCTGTGCTTGGATCGCCCAGACCAGCCACAGCGCAAAGAACACTGCTGCCATCGCCGTGGTCATGTTGAGGTCTGCGTTGCCACCGCGCAAAAGCGGGCGATCAACATGAAAGAGGCCCGTGGTTGGATCGTGATGACCCCAGCCGATCGTCCCGACTCCCGGGATCAACCCAAACCAATTCACGAATAAAATGAAGATGAAGATCGTGGCAAAGAACCAAAACGTTTTGCGCACCAGGTCGCGGCCAATGATCGATTCAAGAAAATTGTACAGGCCTTCAACCAGCCATTCCCAGAAATTTTGAATGCCGTTGGGAATCGTCTTGATGTTTCGTGTTGCGATCTGCGCAAAAACAATGATTCCTGCCGCCACAATCCACGTCACCAACATCGAGTTTGTAATGACAAATTTGCCGATCTGCAGGATTGGGATCGGCTTCAGCGACACCGCCGGTTCGGCCTGCTCGGCACCTGCAGTCGCTGCAGCAAATGCGGGCGATGCGAGGCCGAACCCGCAAACCACTATCGCTACTGCCAAAAGAAAACAACGATTGCGCATTTGATTTGGTCGCCAAGTGACACGGACATCCTTACCCGTGATCTTCGGGCTGCAAGCCCGAACCACGAACTTGACGCGCATACCAAAGCGCGTTTTACCCTGATGACAAACAAAATTCTAAGCGCGCGCCTATTTGGCCGGCAAACGTTCGGCAAATTGCGGAGCAATGCGCGCGATTGGCCTTTCGTCCACGTGTTCAGCCGCCCCGTTCATCGTGACCGCTTCTTCGTAAAACGATTCCAAGCGATCGATCTGCGTTTCCTGGCCAAACCGTTCCTTTACCGTAGCGTGCGCGCGCGCTCCCATCTCCTGTAACAGGACGGGCGAACTCGCGATTAGTTGCATCGCATTTGCTAAAGCAACGTGATCCTCCTCCGCTACCAAAAATCCGGTGCGCCCGTGATCGACTGCTTCGGGTATTCCACCATGGCGCGTCGCAACCACTGGTAAGCCTGTTGCCATTGCTTCCAGCGCTGAGTTCGGCACACCTTCCTGATCTTGGTTT
>DATDAJ010000056.1:0-2900 GCA_036525475.1 Candidatus Udaeobacter sp. | reverse complement strand
TCTGCTAGATCGGCAACCTGCCCCTCTAACGATGGACAATCGTATTCTTCCTCTGAGGCAGCGGGGAATTTGTAAGGTCGCTCGTGCTTACGCAAACCTTCACGCACTTCGAATGTCAGGTTCAAACCTGAAAAATCTGGATAAGGCGTTTCGAGCAATTCAACCACGCGCACACTCTGACGATTGTGATCGAACCCACCGTGGTCGCGCATGCATTCGGCCAGCATCTCCTCGCCGGAATGTCCAAAAGGCGGATGGCCCAGATCGTGCGCAAGCGCGATTGCTTCCGCCAGATCCTCGTTCAGCCGCAATGCGCGCGCGATGGTGCGGCTGATCGACGCCACCTCGATCGAATGCGTCAGGCGCGTGCGCAAGTGGTCGCCCGTGCCGTTGAGAAAAACCTGTGTTTTGTATTCCAGGCGGCGGAACGCGCGCGAATGGATGATGCGGGCACGATCCCGCTGAAATTCGGTGCGATAAGCGTGACTCGGTTCACAGTGCTGTCGTCCGCGCGATTCGCCCGATTTTTGAGCAACGGACGCGAGCGCTGTGCGCTCCCCCTCCTCCATTTGTTCGCGCGTCTTCCATTTTGCGCTCATTTATTTATCCGAAGTGTAAAGGAACCCGGCGACTTCGGCTAGATCCACTGGACTAAAGTGCATTTCCAATTATTTGTCGATTCACCTATGAGAAAACGCGAAACGAAAAAGCTCACGCCTGAACGCCTCCAGCAGTTCGGGTTCGCTTACGCGCCGCCGTTGATCATCAGCGCGGCCGTGAACAACAAAGTTTTTGATACGTTAGATGGCGGAGCGAAGACGGTTGAGCAACTCAAAAAAGAAGTTGGCGGGTCAGCGCGAGGCTTGCGTGTAATCATGGACGCGCTTGTCGGCCTGGAATTGCTAAAGAAAGATCGACAATCGAGATATTCTCTGACGCCAGAGAGCCAGGCATTTCTTATCAGCGAAAAACCGGGCACGCTCGCCGGATTTTTCGGATCGATTTTGCCGGTAATGATTTCGCGCTGGCTACGGCTGACCGACATCGTGCGCGACGGGCAGCCGGCGGTCGCCGTGAACCAGGAGAGCGAAGGTACGGAATTTTTCGGTCAACTCGTGGAGACGATCATCCCGATGAGCTATCCCGGCGCGCAGAAGCTTGCCGATCACCTGAAAGTCGCGAACGCCAAAGAGCACGTGCGCTTGATCGATCTTGCGGCGGGTTCCGGGATCTGGGGAATCGCGGTGGCCCAGAAATCGCCGCAAGTGCGGGTCACGGCCGTCGATTGGGCGGGGATGATCCCCACAACGAAACGCATCACTGAAAAATTCGGTGTTCGCGATCGTTTCGATTTCATTGAAGGCGACCTGTCAGAAGCGGACTTTGGCAACGGCTACCATGTCGCGACGCTCGGGCATATTCTGCACAGCGAAGGCGAACAACGTAGTCGTCAATTGCTCAAGAAAACTTTTCGCGCCTTGAAGTCGGGCGGCACAATCGCCATCGCAGAATGGCTGGTGAATGACGACCGCACAAAGCCCGTTCCCTCACTGATGTTTTCCGTGCAAATGCTGGTCAACACCGAAAAAGGCGACACGTTCAGCTTTAACGAAATCAAAAAGTGGCTGGAGGACGCGGGCTTTAAAAAGGTGCGGAAACTCGAAGCGTCTGGGCCATCACCGCTCATTCTGGCAACAAAACCGTAGCAGTGGCGTGTTACGAATCTGCTTCTCATCCACGCGCCGAAGTGTTTTGATTCGCGAGATGAAGACGAAAACAAAGTCGCGCTCAGAAACAAAAAAAGCCCGGCCTGCTGCGAGAAATTCTGAGCGAAATGTTCCCTACCGTAAACCGGCGCTTCGCAGCGAAGCATTCGCCAGGGCGCTGATCGACGCAAAAGCGTGTCTCAATGATTCTGAAACTCTGTTAGCGCTTTTCAACGACGCAGCGAAAAAGGCAGCGACAGTGCCGAGGGAGCCGTTCAAAGAATATTGGCCTTATCTGCAAACCATGTTGCGTTTAGTTCGCGCTTATCATCGCGGTAAATACGATCAAATCCCTGACACCGCACTGCTCTGGATCATTGCTGCACTCAATTACCTGATCGATCCATTCGATTTGATTCCGGACGCAATTCCGGTTCTCGGCTTCGTCGATGATGCAACCGTAATCGAATTTGTCACCGGCAAAACCCGCCAAACGCTGGACGATTTCATGATGTGGGAAACCGCCGCAATGTAGCCGTCGGCCTGTGGGCGACGCAATAAGTGCGAGCCGCTCGCGTCGAGGAGGCGCTTCGCACAGCGAAGCCGCTACAGATTTAGACCATTAGCAGCGCTGGGTTTTCCAGTAGGTGCCGCAGTTCCTTGAGATATTCGGCGCCGAGCGCGCCGTCGATGACGCGATGGTCGCAGCTCATCGTGATGGACATGCGATGGCCGACCATCACTTGATCGCAGTCGTCGACGACTGGGATTTTTGTGACTTTGCCCACGGCGAGAATGAAGCCCTGGGGTGGATTAATGACAGCCGAGAAACTGTCGATGCCCATTCCGCCGAGATTTGAGACGGTGAATGTGCCGCCCTGAAATTCTTCCGGTTTCATCTTCTTGTTGCGGGCGCGATGCGCCAGGTCCTTGGCTAACGCGCTAATCTCGCGAAGCGATTTGTCTTGCGCCGCGCGAACGACCGGTGTCAGCAGTCCGTCTTCGATCGCAACCGCGACTCCGAGATCCACGTCCGCGTACTGCACAATTGCGTCGTTGTCGAATGAGGCATTCGCGCGCGGCACCTTCACTGCAGCCATCACTGCAGCTTTCAAAACAAAATCGTTCACCGTGATCTTCGCGGCATCCGCGCCTTCGCCAGCAGATTTCAATTCCTCACGCGATTCCATCAGC
>DATDAJ010000055.1:0-6900 GCA_036525475.1 Candidatus Udaeobacter sp. | reverse complement strand
GATTGCTGGTGGAATCCGCCGCCGATCCTTCACTTACTAGATCCGGGTCCAGTTTTTGGGCGCGTTTGAAATCTGCGGCAGCCCCAGCCGAATCCGCCTTCTCCTTCTTCAGCATCGCGCGATTGTAGTAGGCGCGTGCGTAATCGGGTTTGAGTTCGATGGCGCGCGTATAATCAGCAATTGCGCCGTCACGATCTTTATTTTCCGCCCTGGCGTTGCCGCGATTGTTGTAAGCAGCCGGGTTTGTTGAGCCGAGTTCGATTGCTTTGGTGTAGTCGGCTATAGCGCCAGCCGTGTCATTCTTAAGTCGCCTGGCTTGAGCCCGGTTATAATAGGGCGCGTCATCTTTTGGATTGAGTTCGGCAGCGCGATTGAAATCAGCTATGGCACCATCCAAGTCATCGTTCTTCGCTTTTTCGATCCCGCGATTAACGAGATCGCCGTCGGAAGCGTCCGGCGCCGCAGCAGCAGGCGATGATTTCGCAGCCTGTTTGTCATCGGCTTCCCACGTATAACTAACGCTTCCATCGGGATCGCGCACAAGCCTCGCGCCAACGGCCACAGCTCTTGCGGCGGGCTTCTCGCCGATTGGAATCACCTGGACGTAAAACGAAAGCGGTTCGCCCTCGGTGCGACCCAAGGCGCCCATCTTTTCCAGTTCCTCCGTGGCGTGGGCGCCACTCACGATTTTTTTGAGGAATCCCAGCTTAACCAAGGCGTCGTGCGGAAATTCGACTATCCCGTAATGATTGGGTGTCGCCGTATCCTTGAGAAAGGCGCGGTACGTGTCCTCCCCAATTTGTTTGGACTCCAAGATTTTCGGAGTCACTTCCAGCCTAACGATTCTACCTTTCCAATCGACCTTGTGCTGCTCGATATCGTTAAAGCCATACGCCTTGTCATCGACTGGTGCCCCTAGCGGTGGTGGCGCGATCTTTTCTTTAGCCGGGGCATAATCGAAGGAGCAGTACATCACTTCGTTCCGGGCTTGCGAAAACATCGGCATCTCGGTGTGCCCTACGTATTGAGCTTGTCCCTGAGAATCGAGGACGAGCCAATATTGCGGCAGTTCTTTCGGGTTGATCTTCTTCTCAGGACCTTTGAGGCGAACGTGCAACCAAGTCTCTCCGTTGCGTTGCTCAGACCCCACTTTCTCAAATGGCGGTAATTTCCGATCGGCCATGATTGGCACGTGCGCCCAGTTGTAGATCAATCGATCATCCGGCCTGCCGGCGTGCCACGTCTCGCCATCGGAGCAAATCCAGGCTTTGTCTTTGATTACGATTTCGCGCATGGGCGTGTTTGGCTTCATGCCCGGTTCCATCGCCAAATCAAAATCTTCGCCGGCAAGAAGGCCTTGTAGCTTGATCGGTTTCCTGGCCGTGACTGTGCCGTTCACCGACCACACACCAGTCTCCATGTTTTTCATCGCGGCATTTACGAGCCGATCCGGATTTTCCTGGGTGGAGCCAGCCGGTTTCTTTTGTGGTTTGGCGAAAGCAGAAGGCGCATTCGCACAGACAAGGAATGCGATGATAATGAAAATTGTGCGGGAGGCTAGGATGTTTTTCACAAATGGGTTATTCCTTAGACGGAACTTTTTTCTTTGAACCGATTTGAAATTTGCGGGTTCTCGTCAAATTTCGCGGCGAATTGATAAGTAGCGTCTTCGCCGTTCCCACCGCGAAAGATGTCGAATGCTCAAGCAATAGGATGCCCGGTTTTATCCACCGAACTGGGTTGACGTATTCATTCCTTACGGCGCCCTTGGCATTCACGCGCAAGTTTTCCGTCTCAAGCTGCGTGAATTCCTCGCCCGAACGATGATAAACTCGCGTGTCAGTAACGCGATGGCTCTCTGACACAGGAAAAGCAACCCATTTTGAATCTGGCGACCAAATCAAATGAGGCGGAGTGCCTTCTTCCATCACGTTCACGACGACCTTCTTTGATGGCAGCGAAACGAGATCGGCAGCCGTGATCAGACTCGAATCGATATTGTCAGGATCTTCTGGTTCGCTGCTGCACGAAATGCGCAGAGCGAATTTCCCATCAGGAGAAACGTCACGAATTTTTTCGAACGCAGGAGATTCTTGAGCATGAATCGGCTGCGTCGAAACAAACAGCAAACCCAAAAGGGCCCATAACCGGAACGGTTGCAGAACTGGCAGACTAGGAAATTCGAGCGTGCACTGTCAATGCCCGGTTTGCTAACGTCATCTCATGATTTGCGGGCGAACGTCGGCAATGATGATGACGCTGTTGATCTCGGCTTCGGGATACGCGGCAAATCCGTTTCTGAACACACCGGACGACACACCGCTCTCTGCCAAATTTCGCGGAACCGAATGGAGTGAAGACATCGGAGAACAAGATGTCCCGCTCACTGCACGCGTAGTGACAACGCGTATGGCAAAAATGCCGTGGGGCGCGATTTTCAAACTCGAATTTACCGATCTAAAATCGAGCGCTCAAAAGCAGCGTGAAATTCGGCCGGACTACTTTATCGTGACTGATAACCGGATCGTCCTGTTAAACGAAGAGGACAACGACGCGGCCGCTAAGAAGATTTCCGCACTGGACAAGCCGCCGGATTTTCAACCGAACGACATTTACGGCATCACCAACGGCACCTTCGAACACCAGGAGGGAGAGTGGAAAACGACAATCAAATTGAAAGGAGACCTCTGCATTTATGAGGCGAGTCATCCCTCCGGACATTTCAAAAAAATCGTCTGGAAAAAGGACGTCGGATTAGTTGAATACGCCAGCGGGTACGGCGCCCACGCCGACGGATATCGGCTCAAACGTGAAGTAACCAGTCAAAAGCGATAAGACTCGGGGCAAGTTTTCTGAAGGGTTAATAAATTATGCAATTCCTGCTTCAGTTAGCACCGCCAATTTCATTTTTTATCGTCTCGGCGATTACCACCTTCTTGAGTCTGGCCGGGCTTTACTTGGTACGAAGGAAGTATTCGGCCGAAGTGCTAAAGGAGAACCACGAAGTCGCTGCGATCATTTTCAACGCCTTCGGATTGTTTTATGGGGTGCTGGTAGCGTTTGTGGTGTTTGTTACCTGGAGCGGATACGACGAGGCAACCAAAAATCTGCAAATGGAGGCAAGTGAGGCTCTGGACATTTTTCACACTGCCGCAGCCTTTCCTGATTCTCCCAAGAAAATCATTCAGCAGGGAGTGAGGGATTACCTTGCTGTGGTTTACAACGATGAAGTCCCGAAAATGTCAGAGGGAGACCTTCAGCTTTATTCCGGCGGAGCTCACAACAGTCTCAGAATATTGTTCACTCAAGTGGACGCGAGCTCGATTCCCAACCGGGAGCTGTACGGTGAATCGTTACGATGTCTAAACAACCTGGCTCAGTATCGCCGAATGAGAATATTTTCCGGTAACAATACCGTGCCACCGGTCATCTGGTTGGTATTGCTTGTTGGCGGCGTGTTCGCGGTCTCCTACACCTTTTTCTTCGGCATGAAAAACATACGCGCCCAATACCTCATTACCACGACACTGACCGTAACGGTTACGTCAATTTTATTCTTGGTCTATGTGCTTGACCATCCCTTTACCGGGACAAGCAAGGTCAGCTTTGCACCTTTGAGAGAGGCGATGGCGGCAATGCAGGGCGACAAGGTTGGAGAGTGAGAGCCTTGATCTCGTCCTATTTTCTTTTCGATCGGCAGATTCCTCGGCCTGGTCTTCGCAAGTGTGAATCTTCAGCTCGTGCAGCTGTCTGGCCGCCAAATACGAGTTCTACCTTTTCTTGCGTTTGCGTGTGAGCTTCCCCTTGCGCTTTGTCTTTGCCATCTTTCGCAGCTCGCTTGTACTCATCGAGCTCGCCATTTGGCGGGACGCGCCCTTAAGCGACGACTTGGAACGCTTGCCTCGCTTCGCCGCAAGCGCAGCGCCGGCTGCCATTTGTTGTTTTTTTGATTTTGCAGGCATACATAAATAATTCGCGCGCCGGGGCTAAACCGGACTGGCATGTCGCGCGCCGCGCTGCCGCCATAGGAAATAAGCCGGGACGCCGGTCAACACGATGAGAATTCCGATTCCTGACGTCGCCGGTGCGAGCCATGCAAGATCAATGGTCAACAGCGCCGATAGCATGATTGAGATGATCGGCACAATTGGATAACCCCACGTGCGGTATGGTCTCTCAGCATTCGGTTTTTTGCGTCGTAAGAGAATGACAGCGACGATCATCAGAAGGTAAAACACCAAGTCCGCCGAGACGATGTATTCAAGCAGTTGATTGTAAACGTTGCCGTAAGTCACCTGCTGTGTCGCGACATTGGTTGTAACCGTGCGCGGCAAAACCAGCAGGGCCGTCCAAATTCCCTGTGCCACGAGCGCTGCCGCGGGAACATGAAACCGATTTGTGGTTGCAATTTTTCGGAAGAACAAGCCATCGCGCGCCATGGCATAGTAAACCCGCGCTCCCGCGAGAATCAGCCCGTTGTCACAACCGAAAGTGGAAATCATGATCGCTGCGGCCATGCACAACGCTCCGGGACGGCCGAAAAGTGCGTCCATCATTGCTACGGCCACGCGGTTGTGTGGCGCGTGCTGGATTTCCGGAAGCGACAGCACCGCCAGATAAGCAACGTTAGCCAGCAAATAAAGTACGACCACAACCGCGCACCCTCCGACAAGCGCACGTACAAGATTTTTTGCCGGATCGCGCACTTCGCTGCCGATAAATGTCACGTTGGTCCACGCGGTCTGGGCAAAGAGCGGGCCGACCATCGACCTTCCAAAAAGCAGCGCAAGAGCAAGCGAGCCGATGACGGCGAAGCCGGGCTGCGCCGCCTGCGGATTCCAGCCATTGGCCCAAGAGTCCCACCATGCCGTAGTTAGTGCGGCAGAATTGGCTTTCCAGCCTAACGACAAACCTATCACCACCACTGCGGTGAGCGCTGCGGTTTTCGCAAAGGTGAATGTGTTCTGGACAATTTTGCCGACCTCGAGCCCGCGCGTGTTTGTCCACGTCAGAAGCGCAATCAATGCTATCGCCATCAATTGTTCCGTCGATAAACTGATCGCGTAAGCGCCTAACGAGATTGGTGGGACGAGATAATTATCCGGTGAAACTGATGTGGCAAAAACGCCGAGAAACTTCGCGAACGCAATGGCCACCGCTGCGATCGTCCCCGTTTGGACCACGAGAAATAACGTCCAGCCATACAGAAATCCTATCGGAGAACCGAACGCTTCGCGCAGAAAAACATAGACGCCGCCTGCGCGCGGCATCATCGTCGCCAACTCCGAACAACACAGCGCGCCTGTAATCGTCAGTAAGCCGGCGAGCGCCCATGCGAGCAACAGCCAACCGGGCGCGCCACTCAATCGCGATGATTCTGCTGACACGATGAAGATGCCCGACCCGATCATCGAACCGATGACGATCATGGTCGCGTCGATTGGACCAAGTGCGCGGACAAGACCGGTTGTGTCGCGTTGATTGCCGATCTTTTCGTTCATGCGTGGCCGCGGCGTGTTACGTCTGTCATGTCGAGCGAAGTCGAGACATCCCGTCGTAAAAGCTTCACGTATCGCCGGGGGATTCCTCGACTACGCTGCGCTTCGCTCGGAATGACAGCAGGTTCACGAGCGACTTCGCGGCGGGCTGATTTTCACGCCTTCGCGTTCAAGCCATGTGCGCAGTTCCCGCGCAAATTCGACGGCGCCGGGTGTATCGCCGTGAACACAGACTGTTTCACCGCGCACATCGACATCCCGGCCGTCGACTGAACGCACCTTGCCTTCGCGCAGCATCCGCAATACACGCTCGGCCGCTTCCTTTGGATCATGAAGCAGTGCATCCGGTCGCGTGCGCGGAACGAGCCAGCCGTCATTTAAGTAATTACGATCGGCGAAAATCTCGCGCGCGATTTGCAGACCATGAGCCTCGCCCGCACGGGCAAGCTCGCTCTTGTCCGGTGCGAACAGGATCAATTTCGGATCGATCGATTCGACGGCGCGCGCGATTGCGTCGGCGAGATTCGCGTCGCACACGGCCATGTTATAGAGCGCGCCGTGCGGTTTCACATGATTCGGTTGCACATCCAGTGCGGAGGCGATCGCTTGAAAAATTCCAAGTTGATAAGCCACGGCGTCGAACACTTCTTCGGCAGGTATCGTCAGCTCCTTGCGTCCGAAATTCTCGCGATCGAAAAAACTCGGATGCGCTCCGATAGCTACTCGCTGCTTCTTCGCCGCGGAAATGGCGGCATGCATCGTATCGGAATCGCCGGCGTGAAAACCGGTCGCGATATTCGCTGAGCTGATCAGCTCGAACAGCTCGGCATCGTGGCCTGAGCCTTCGCCCAAGTCCGCGTTCAGATCGACAGTGAGATTCATGATCTTTGCAGACTCAGGCCGATGCGGAAACGTTCCAAGTCACGCTCGCGTTCCATTAACAGCCGATGCGCATCTTGTAGCGACACTTCGGAAAAACGAACGCGATCACCGGCACGAAGCTGCGCTGCAATGCCAAGATCGACCGTGATCACGTGAGCTATTTTTGGGTACCCGCCGATGGTTTGGCAATCTCCCAAAAGCAAAATCGGTTTACCGCTTGGTGGAACCTGGATTGTGCCAGGCGCGACTGCTTCCGAAATGAGATCGGTTTCGTCCTCGCGTTTCAATTCCGGACCATCGAAGCGCACGCCCATGCGGTCTGAATCTGGTGAAACGGCGAATTCTTGATTCGTGAATCGTTGAATCGTTACATCGTTAAATCGAAACCAATCGAAACCACGAACGAAACGCAAAATCGGGTGGCCGCTTGCCGGGCTTGTCCAATCGTGTGATGCGGTCCACGAGGAAACAGCTGTAGCCAGCGGCGACTTGTCCGCCGTAGCTTTAGCGAAGGCGGATG
>DATDAJ010000054.1:0-3334 GCA_036525475.1 Candidatus Udaeobacter sp. | reverse complement strand
TGCGCCGCGAGCTGGAATCGCCGCGATGGCAACCGCAGACGCTTGTGCTGAGCGGTGTGACTGATCCGTATCAACCGGTGGAGCGAAAATTGCAGATCACGCGCGGCTGCCTCGATGTGCTCGCGAAGTTTCGCAATCCTGTGGCGATGATTACAAAGAACCATCTCGTCACGCGCGACATCGATATTTTGCACGAGCTCGCGGCGTGCAACGCCGCGGCGGTCAACGTTTCAGTGACGTCTCTCGATCCGACCTTGCAGCGCGTGCTCGAACCGCGCACGACCTCGCCGCAAGGTCGGCTCGACGCTATCGAACAACTTCGTGCAGCAAAAATTCCAGTTGGAGTAATGGTCGCGCCAATTATTCCTGGACTCACTGATCACGAGGTTCCGAATATCCTGGATGCGTGCGCAAAAGCGGGCGCGCAGTTTGCCGGCTACACGATTATCCGGCTGCCATGGGCGGTTGCGCCACTGTTCGAGCATTGGTTGGAGGAACATTTTCCAGACCGCAAAGAGAAGGTGCTGCGGCGGATTCGGCATTTGCGGGGAAACCGCCTCAACAATACGCAATGGCGCACGCGCATGACGGGAGAAGGAATTTTTGCAGAGCAGATCGCGTCGCTATTCAAGGTCGGTTGTCGTCGAGCCGGCATCGGCGAGCGGCCGGCTCTTTCCTGCAAATCATTTCGACGATCGACAACGCAGCTGCGTCTTTTTGCATAAGCGCATCGGCAGCGACACACGATTCGAGCGCGATGTTTCCCAGCGATCTGCGCTAGATTCAACCGACCGATGAGCGCCCGGCTAAGCGATTACGATTACGTTCTGCCGCGGGAATTGATCGCGCAGCGCCCGCTTGAGCGCCGCCAGGATTCCCGGATGATGGTTTTGCATCGCGCCGAGCAGAGGATCGAGCATCGGCAATTTCGCGAGCTAAACACGTTTTTGCAGCCGGGCGACCTCATCGTGTTGAACGATACACGCGTGTTGGCAGCGCGGCGATTCTCCGATGACGACGCGGTGGAATTTTTGTTTCTCGAGCGTCTCGGGCCAACGCGTTGGAAGTGCATGGTTACGCCGGGCCGTAAAATGCGGGTCGGCGCGACGGCAACGATCGACGATGTGTGTTTGAGGGTCGAAAAAATCACCGCAAATGGCGAGCGGATCGTCGCGTTCGATCAAGATGTCGATGTTTATGCCGGTGGTTCGATGCCGTTACCGCCGTATGTCAATCGCCCGAGCGATGAATCGGACGCGGCGCGTTACCAGACGATTTTTGCTCGTGAGCCCGGGGCCGTGGCCGCGCCTACGGCTGGTCTGCATTTTACGTCCGAGATCTTAAGTGAAATTCCGCACACGTTCGTGACGTTGCATGTCGGACCGGGAACATTTCTCCCTGTGCGCTCTGAAAACATCGCCGAACACGGAATGCATGCGGAGCGTTTCTCCATTTCGCCGGAAGCCGCAGACAAGATCAACCACGCGCAGCGGATTGTAGCTGTGGGAACGACAACAATGCGCGTTCTCGAAACAGCGACGTGTAAAACCAAACTTTTTAGCCGACAGATTGAACCGCAATCAGGCGAGACCGATCTTTTCATTTATCCGCCGTTTAGGTTTCGAGTTGTCGACGCGCTGTTGACCAATTTTCACTTACCGCGTTCGACTTTACTGATGCTAGTGAGCGCGTTTGCTGGACGCGAATTCATTCTTCGTGCGTACGAGGAAGGGGTCCGTGATCGGTATCGCTTCTACAGTTACGGCGATTGCATGCTGATCCTTTAAACTTCCTCTTCCGCTTCCTCTGAATCTTCGAGAGCGAAGCAAGCAGAAGCAGAGGAAGACGAAGATTGCGGCGTCATCCTGAGCGAAGCGCAGGAGAGTCGAAGGATCTCGTGGTAAAACCACACGCTGCTCAGCGGGATTCCTCGACTTCGCTCGGAATGACGGGCTAGATTGGTGTTATGTCCGATAAACCAAAAGGCGAGCTGGTGATTCAAACCATCGCCATGCCTCAGGACACAAATCCGAATGGCGACATTTTCGGCGGATGGGTCACCTCGCAGATGGACCTCGGTAGTGGAATTCTAGCGGCGAAGACTGCGCAGGCGCGCGTGGTCACAGCGGCAATGGAAGGAATGTCGTTCCTACAACCGGTAAAAGTGGGGGATACTGTCAGGTGTTATGCGCACGTGGAGAAAATCGGGCGAACTTCGATGACGATCCCCGTCGAGGTTTGGGTCACGCGTTTCATGACGGGCGAAGAACTACGTGTCACACATGGCGTCTTTACGTTGGTCGCGGTCGATGACTCGGGAAAACCAATTCCTGTCAAGCGCGGCAGCGCGTGATCGCTACTGCATTCCTGAATCTCGATGACGCGTTTCGCTTACCTCTTCGAGCGGTTCCCATCGTTCGGACAAACATTTTGCTATCGAGAAGTGACGGAGCTTGATCGCCAAAACATCGCGCCGCCAATCTTTTCAATCCGGAACCCGAAAGACGAGCCAACACAAGATTGGGACACGCGTATCGTCGAACGGGTGCACTATCTTCCAGAGGAAAAGGAACTGCTGGAAGACGTTCGACGCGCCGCAAAAAAAGGGAATCTCAGCATAGACATTGTCGCCGCCCTGGATGAATGGGGGCGTCGCACCGATTTCCTTCGGCTTTACCAGGCGGTCTATGTTGGACTGCGCTTGCGGAAAATGGGGATCGATCATGTGCACGCGCATTTCGCCGGCATGGCTGCGCGCACTGCTTTCTGGATTAGCAAATTTTTTCCGATCACTTTCAGTTTTAGTGCGCACGCGAACGACATTTTCTCTCCGCGGGAGTTTGAAATCGGACTGGATAAACTTGTGGATACAGCGCGCGCAATCGTGACCGAAACGGATTACGCCGCGCGCTTTTTACGCGAGCGATTCTCTCATCGCGCTGATCGCGTCCACCGCATTTACAACGGACTCGATCTCGCGGAATTTGGGCGGGCCGATTTTTCTTCGACTCCACCTCTGATCATCGCAGTCGGTCGTTTGATTCCAAAAAAGGGGTTCGGCGTTTTGATTCGCACCTGCGCGTTGCTCATGGAACGTGAGAAATCGTTCCGCTGTGAAATCATCGGTTCGGGGCCGCGTGAGAACGAGCTACACCGGCAAATCGATGGACTGTGCTTGCAAAACAATGTCGTGCTGACGGGCGCAAAGCCGCAGACTCAACTCCGCGGTCGGCTCGCCGCGGCCAGTGTTTTTGTGCTCCCGAGCGTGATTGATCCCGACGGCGGCATGGACAATCTGCCTACAGTCATCATGGAAGCGATGGCGACGGGGCTG
>DATDAJ010000053.1:0-5101 GCA_036525475.1 Candidatus Udaeobacter sp. | reverse complement strand
CTTCTGCGGTGGTGAACCCAGGGTAGCCGCCGTCCGGCGGCGGGACCACGGCTCGCACCTGTGAGCAAAGCGCAAAATAGGCAATGGCAAGTACAGTAAACGCGATGTGAACAATTTTCGTTATAATTTTCATTTGTTTTCTCCTTGTTTATTTCCGATTATTGGCGTCCTGACACGGACGCCCTAGAAATCAACTAGCGATCGCTGACGACTAATTGGGGAACGGACCTGATCGTTCCAACTTGGGCGCTCACATTCTGGAGTTGCGTCGCCTGCTTGCCCACTATTCCAGTAAGATTTGCGATTTCCTTTTTGAGCTCTGCGATCGTAGCTCCTTGCTGCTGCACTGTCCGATGCTCTTTCAGAAACTCGTTCAGAAGCATCGCGTTCACCGCCTCGTAGCGCACAGTGTAGATTTCGCCGTTTTCGTCGCGCATGACCAGATCCGGGTTCATTTCAGCTACGTCCTCGGCAATCAATCCAAACTGTGGTGTTTTTGTCGCGTCATCTTTGTAATGAAACGCGACGGGCTTGAGCCCGAGTATGCCTTCGCTCGCGTTGGCCATGGGTCTAATGTCGTGCTTGAATCGGCGTGAGGAAGCTGGCGGCTGCGTGCCGAGACGCCCCAAGTTATTGATGTAAACTGGTAGAATCCCGGAGCCGCCCTCGTTTACTCCCGAGATGGCGGCGATATAGGTCGCGAGTTGGTCTTGCCCGATGCGGGTGGTTCTGGAATCACTAAATTGACCGCCATTACCGATATCGATGTTGTCATCCCCGGTAGTGATTTGATCACCCGCGGCGGGACCAAGTGCTATGTTGCCGACGCCGCTTGTTTGGTTGGTAAGGGCACGATAGCCAATGGCTGTATTGAAGGACGCAGTGGCAGCCGATCCTGCGTTATTCGAGAGCGCCTGGTAACCATAAGCTGTGTTGCCATTGGCCACTGTACTGTTCAATAGCGCTTGAAAGCCAGTCGCCGTACTGCCGGTGCCGGTCGTGTTGAAAAGGAGCACTCCGGAACCGATGGCTGTGTTTTCGCTGCCAGTGTTGGACTCAAGCGCCCCCGCACCAACGGCGGTGTTGTCGCTGCCAACAGTGTTAGCTTGGAGCGCAAGAGAGCCTGTGGCCGTGTTGAAGCCGCCGGTGGTGTTGAGGAGGAGCGCCCTATCCCCCATGGCCGTGTTGGAGCTGCCACCACCATTGTTATTCAGAGCAAACGCACCGAAAGCACTGTTGGCGCTGCCGGTCGAGTTCGAGACAAGCGTGGCTGTTCCGTTGGCAGTGTTTTCTGTACCGACGGTGTTCAGCAAAAGCGCTGCGGCGCCAGTAGCCGTATTTGAATCCCCGGTGTTGAGAGCAAGCGTTCCAGCACCAACACCGGTGTTAAAGCTGCCGGTGGTGACATTCAAGAGCGAGGACCAACCCAGCCCTGTATTGGCAGCTCCGCTGGTGAGGTGTAAAAGCGCCTTCGTCCCTTCCGCCGTGGTGAAATTGGGATAGCCGCCATCTGGTGGTGGCAACACGGCTGGCGCATTTGGCTCGATTATCGTCAGAAAAGTAAACGTTAGTGCAATAAGAAGGAAGTGAGTTCGTGTCTTCATAGCGACAGCGTTGCAAAAAGGGTGCTGGATTGTCGAGATTAAAACCGACTAGCTGGTTTAAGATCCATTGCTCCAGGCGTACAAAACGAGTGGGCGAAAACTCGGAGGGTTAGGAATTGCGGACGCTACAGCAGGGACCGCAGAACGACGGCGGTTTCGGCTGGCAAGATCCATTGCTTCGGAGTTGCGATTGCAACGGCTTCCGCTCCTCCATAGCGCCGCGAATCGCTGGTCCAAAGTGTCTCCCATCTACAACCGGCCGGCGGCGCGAGTAAAGGCTCCGAAGCAGCATTCAAAATTTGGCGTTGTCCAAGATTCACCAGCAATAGACGATCGTCGTTGGCTTCCGAAAAATATCGGAGGACAAAACTCATCGGACTCAGCACCGCGCCATCGATACCGTCTGATTCTTGCAGCCGAAATCGCGAATCGTCGCGACGCAATTTGAGGAGATCGATGTGCAAATTGTAAAGCTCGCGATTTTTTTCGCGCTCTGAAAAATCGAGTTTGCACCGTGAAAACGCCTTGGGATCATCTGGCGCGGGTAGACTCCTCAACGTCTCCTCCTCAGTTAGCGATAAAAATGGAGCCAGCAATTCAGCGCGACCTTTGCGAATCTCATCGCGCACGGCTGCATCGCCAACGTCCGCAAAAAATAGAAAAGGACTGGATGCGCCGAATTCCTGGCCCTGAAATAGCAGTGGCGTCCATGGTCCGAGCAAAAGAAGCGCAGTCATTGCGCGGTGGCGTCCGGCGGAAATTTGAAAGCGCGGCCGTTCACCCGGACCGGTGTTCGCGATCTGGTCATGGTTTTCGATGAAACAAATGAACGCCTCCGAGGGAACGCCGAAGGTCGGAGTGCCGCGCAACACTTTTCGCCACGAAAGCGCCTGCCCCTGATAAAGAAAACCGTATTTCGCCGCGGAAATAAATTCCTGCGGTTTACCCGAGTAATCGCTGAAATATCCGACGTTTTGACCGGTCAACGCCACAATGGCGCTGTGATGAAAATCGTCATTCCACATGCCATCCAAACCGTTGCCGCCTTTATTTTGCGTTCGTGTCATCCTGGCTTCCTGCAGATCGTTCTCGGCGATAAGCACGATCGAACGCGAACCCGCCGCTTCGCGCGCGGCGAGACCGACTGCGCCAATGATGTATTCGTTGGATTGATCGCGAATGGCGTGTGTTGCGTCGAAACGGAAGCCGTCGAAATGAAATTCTTCGATCCAATAACGGCCGTTCGTGATGAAAAATTCGCGAACTGGTCCTGAATTTGCACCGTCGAAATTGATCACGTCGCCCCATTCGTGTCCTTTACCGCGGATTAGGTAATCGTCGGAAAAAATGCCCAGATAATTTCCGTCGGGTCCGAAGTGGTTATAAACGACATCCAAAATTACCCCGAGGCCTAACGAGTGCGCATGGTCGATGAATCCGCGTAAATCTTCCGGTGTTCCATACAAATGTGAAGGCGCGAAGAGATCGACGCCGTCATAGCCCCATCCAAATCTGCCAGGAAACTCCGCGACCGGCATCATTTCGATCACGGTGATTCCGATGCGCGCCAGCTCAGATAACTGTTCGGCAGCAGCGCGCCACGTTCCTTCCGTGGTGAACGTGCCGATGTGCATCTCGTAAAAGACTTGGCCTTTTAGTTTCAATCCTGGCCAGTCCGCGTCGTTCCATCGGAACTTTGTCGGATCGACAATGCACGAAGATCCGTGCGGTCCATCGGGTTGATAACGCGATGCCGGATCGGGATAAAAATTCTGCTCTCCATTCACGCGAAAGCGGTAGCGAGCGCCGGAGCCTGCGTTAGCTATGCCTGAGAAATACCCGTCTGGCTCGGCTGTTAGTGGAAAGAATTTTCGTTTCGCGGCGTCTTCGAAGACAATATCAACTTCCTGGACCTTCGGCGCCCAAACGCGAAAATGCGCGAGGTTTTCACCGATCAATTCGGCACCGATCAGATAGCGGCGTTTTAAACTCGACATCAATAATTAAGATCGTGCGCATCGTTCACTAAACAACCGCGCGTGCTGTGGCGTGCGCTGTCCTCAGCGCATCTGCTGCGACATGCTCCCCATCCGCTGAGGACAGCGGACACTACAACGCGCCCTCAGCGAAATTGATCGCAACCCCTTCGGTTGCTCTCCGTTGGGCTTGGCAACCGATGCGGTTGCCCTACAATCGCCGCCGGTTATCACCAAACCGGATATGAACGAAAACGGATCAAAAATCGAGATCTTCAAGCCGTTCGGCGAAGCGTTCGAGTTGATGAAGAAGATTCTCTTTCAGCCGTTCGAATTGAAAAAATGGCTTGTAATCGGCTTCGCTGCCTGGCTTGCAAATCTTGGCGCGGGTGGTGGCGGAATCGGCGATTTCAACTATCCGGACAACCGACGGGAAGGCGCGCAGAAGTTCAACGAAACGATCGGCCAGATTCCACAGCCGGTCCTTATTACAGGTATTTGCGTTCTGATTTGCGTCGTCCTTCTGCTCATCGTCCTGTTTGCGTGGCTACGCGCGCGCGGACGATTCATTCTTGTTGACTGTGTCGTTCGCAATCGCGCTGCGATTGCCGAGCCGTGGTAAGTATTTCGGGCAGAGGGAAACAGCTTCTTCCTGTTCTCACTGCTCGTGGTGCTCGTGCTCATCGCTGTGATCGTGATTGCAGGTCTCATACTCATTGTGCCGTTTATCCTCCGGGGGGATCACGCCCAACCTGGTGTCGCGTTTTGGATTGGCCTTTCACTGTTCATATTTGTCGCAGTCTGCCTTGCTTTCGTCTGGGCGCTGGTCTCTCAATTGATGGTCCCGATCATGTATCGGCAACGTTGTCGCGCGCGGCTCGCGTTTGTGCAAGCCGTGGACCTGGTAAGCTCGCATCCCGGGCCGATCCTCCTGTACGTGTTATTCCTTCTGCTGTTAGCAGTTGCGGCGGTTATGATTAGTTGCGTGGTAACATGCGCGACTTGTTGCATCGCTGTGATTCCATACGTCGGCACAGTTATACTTTTGCCAATTCCAGTTACACTTGGTGCTTTCTCACTGTTGTTCCTTCGGCAATTCGGTTCCGATTACGATGTTTGGGCCGGCTTCATGCCGCCGGAATTTTTGCCCATGTTGATGCCGCCGCCTGCACCTTCGGGAGCTGCAACAGGCTAACTAACGGACCAAACGCGGGAGATATGCACATCGCAGGTGATGCAGCGCTGAAAAATGATCAGAGAATCTTCGCTGCGCGCAGAATGACATTCAAGCGAACGGCGATTACGTGGTACAATCTGGACGATGAACTGGGATGCGATTAGCGCCATCTCGCAATTGGTCGGCTCGCTAGCTGTCGTTTTGTCCGTGCTATATCTGGCCGTGCAAGTGCATCAGAGCACGCGTGTGGCCAAAGTCGCCATGCAGGACGCCGCGGCAGCGGCCCTGCGCGATGTGACCAAGCCGTTGATGGAAAACGCCGAGCTGGAACGAATCTGGCGCGT
>DATDAJ010000052.1:0-3200 GCA_036525475.1 Candidatus Udaeobacter sp. | reverse complement strand
TGGTTACACGCTCTCCCGTGGCGATCGCGGTTGCGGCAGCCGCCTGATCGGGTGCGGCGAAATCCTTGGAGTAATTCATGATTAGCGCGGCGTACGGCATGGAGTCCATATTCAAACGCGTGCCCGCTCCGGCAGCATAGGTGCGCGTAGGCGCCAGCCTTGCAGGCGACAGGCCCTCTCCGACGAATAAGATAATGCCGAAGGGCTTTCGGATGACCCAATGTTGAAAATAAATGACGCCCACTCCTGCGAAGGCGAGGACACAAACGAACGCCAGCAACTGGTTGCGCCACTTCATTTTCGCTTAGTGTAGCGTAAGCGTCCTTGCTTGCGCGGCGAAAATGGCAAGCCGGAGCATGCGCTACCTTCTTTCAAAGAACTGCTTGTCGACGTTCCGGTTCATCGGCAAAGTGCGGGAACATGGCTGGCCCGGTGATGCTCATCATTCGCGACGGGTGGGGCATCAATCCCGGGGGCTCCGAGAAGCGTAAAGAGAATGGCAACGCGACGCTGCTCGCGTCCACGCCGTTTCATGAGCTTCTGTATCGTGATTATCCCTGGTCGCGTGTGAGCGCCAGCGGGATGGACGTTGGGTTACCAGAGGGACAGATGGGGAACTCGGAGGTTGGCCACCTTAATCTCGGAGCTGGCAGGATTGTTTATCAGGACCTCACCCGGATTAACAAGGCGATCGCCGATGGCGAACTGGAACACAATCATGTTTTGAAGGAGGCCCTTGTCGGTGCGCGCGGACATCGATTGCATCTTCTCGGGCTGGTGTCCGACGGTGGCGTGCACAGCCATTACTCGCACATGATCGCGCTGGCGAACGCCGCGCATGCAGCAGGAGTTACAGAAATTTTTGTGCATGCGTTCACCGATGGACGCGACACCTCGCCCACTGGCGGGGCGGGTTTTCTAAGAACCTGCGAAAAGGAACTTAAGAACAGCGGCGCTAAGATCATCACTGTAGTGGGGCGCTATTACGCGATGGATCGCGACCGCCGCTGGGACCGCACGAAAAAAGCATGGGACGCAATCGTCCTTGGTCGCGGTGAATCTTGCGAATCATCACCCGCTGCCGCTGTGGAGCGGCAGTACTCGCTTGGCAAAACCGACGAATTCATGCCTCCCCTCGTCTTCGCCTTCCCGAACGAACAGCGTATCCGCGATGGCGACACGGTGTTGTTTTTTAACTTTCGCGCCGACCGTGCGCGCCAGCTCTCACAAGCGTTTCTGTTTAAAGACTTCGACGGATTCGATCGCGAAGTGTGGCCACAAGTTCATTTCGTTTCGCTCACTCAGTATGATGTCCGGTATTCTTCGCCGTTCATCTTTGCGCCCGAAGAACTCAAACACATTTTAGGGGAGATCGTTAGCGCCGCCGGCAAACGTCAATTGCGCATCGCCGAAACGGAGAAGTACGCGCACGTCACTTACTTTTTTAACGGCGGAATCGAACCCCCCTTTCCTGGTGAAGACCGCAACCTCATTCCTTCGCCCAAAGTCGCCACTTACGATTTGAAGCCGGAGATGAGCGCGTCCGAAGTCACCGACGAACTACTCGCGCATTTAGCCGACTACGATTTGATCATTCTAAACTTCGCCAATCCCGACATGGTCGGTCACACCGGGGTGGTCGAGGCCGGTATCAAAGCGGTGGAGACGGTGGACGCATGCTGCGCCCGCATTATTCCAAAACTTCTAGAGCTGGACGGGAAAGCGTTGGTTACTGCGGACCACGGCAACTGTGAGCAAATGCGCAACCCCGACGGCTCGCCGCACACCGCGCATACCAGCTACCTTGTGCACTTCATTTATGTTGCCAACGACGCCACGAAGTTCCGCTGCCAGGACGGCATTCTGGCGGATATTGCGCCGACTCTTTTATTTCTGCTCGGCTTGCCGCAGCCGAAAGAAATGACCGGACACAATTTGCTCGTGCCAGTCTAGCGAGAGTTCTCGATTTAAGGTCCGTGTTCCCGCCACGGCGATTCGGTGCAAAACGTGAAGGCGATTGGCCGTTGTGGACTCGTGCCAAATTGGTTTTCGGACGAGTATCAGCATGTCCTTTGATTCGACCAGAGCGCCCCAGCCTACAGGCAGTTCCGATTCGCGGAATAATTGCTCGGGCAGCACGATAAAAAACAAGTTCGCGCAGCGGTAGCGAATTAGCTTCTCGAACTTTGTGCAATCGTAGAGCCGATTTTGTAGCGCCCGCAATTCACGAACGAGGCGCGCGTAACCGCGGTGGCCGATCGCGCTGAAGTTCTCGGAATCAAACTCCGGGAAAAGTGAATCACCATTGTGAAGGTTTGGATAATGCGTGCGGAGGCGCGCTTCCAGAACCTGGCGACGATTACAAATTTCTTCGAGGCGCTTGCGGGCGGACTCGCTGTGACAGTTGTCTCGTTTCAAATCGCACAGCGCCTGTTTGCATTCGAAAACCACTGTCGACCCTGTTTGCTTCGGGACCGACCGATAACCGGCCACGTCGGCGCGATATCGGCATCGGGGCAAAGTCACTTCCATCGCGCATGCGGAAAATCCGTGCGTTTGCGCCCAAATAAATGCGAGCTGCTTGAGCCGGGCGTGTTGTGTTGTTTCGCCGTGTCGGCCTGTTATTCCCGCAGCCATGTCGCGAGTTCGCGTGCCCAGTAAGTGACGATGATGTCTGCGCCGGCGCGCTTAAGCGCCGTCATGATCTCGAGAACGGCGGCGCGCTCATCGAAAATCCCTTTCTCGACCGCAGCTTTCACCATGGCGTACTCGCCGCTGACATGATAAACGGCGGTTGGTTTTCCGAAGCGTTCCCGTACACGCCACAAGATGTCGAGATACGGCAGGGCTGGTTTGACCAGCACAATGTCCGCTCCTTCCTCAACATCCAGCGTCGCCTCGCGCAGCGCTTCGTTTGCGTTTGCAAAATCCATTTGGTACGAACGCCGGTCGCCGAACTGCGGCGGGCTTTCCGCTGCGTCGCGAAACGGCCCGTAAAACACCGACGCAAATTTCGCGGCGTAACTCATGATGCCTGTTTGATCGAATCCGCTCGCATCGAGCGCCTCGCGAATCGCGCCGATCCGGCCATCCATCATGTCGCTCGGCGCCACAACGTCCGCGCCTGCGACGGCGTGAGAGAGCGCTGTTTTCACCAACAGTTCGACGCTTTCGTCGTTCAAAACATGAAAATGGTCGCC
>DATDAJ010000051.1:0-7195 GCA_036525475.1 Candidatus Udaeobacter sp. | reverse complement strand
CGAATGGGCCGAACGTCTATATAACGTTCGCCGGTGGGCGCCGATGCCGAGAGGTGGTCACTTCGCGGCAGCCGAGGAGCCCGAGCTGCTCGCCCGCGATATCGCAGCGTTCTTTGCCGGTTTATGAGTCTGTTCGGGCCTAACCAGGCAGCAATGCAGCCAACCGTTGATCTGCGTAAGGTGGCCAGTAGGTGTAACCACCGGATTTGACTCCATATGACATATAGTTTTTTACAGAAATTTTAGGGTAGGGGGTTTCGCCCGGAATTGCGATTGACGTCTCGCAGTGCAGGCTGGATTGAAGATAGGTTTCTCAAAATAATAGAAATAAATTCCCGGCCAAACATGACCCTTGCCGTCCTTGATACAACGAGGCTTCTCCTCCGCCAACTGAAAGAAACAGATGTCAGTGCCATCTATTCTTTACGCTCCAACGAGCAGGTGAATCAATTCATCGACCGCCCTACTGCAAAGGATCCGGAAGAAGCAAAAGCCTTTATACAAAAGATCACAGAAAATAAATCGTATTACTGGGGCATTACTTTGAAAGAAAACGGTAACATGATCGGGACTATCTGTTTCTGGAATTTATCGGCAGACAGGAAAAGCGCTGAGCTTGGCTATGAACTGCATCCTGACTACCAGGGTAAAGGTTATATGGATGAAGCGATCAAAGAAGTGATCGGTTTTGCATTCCGGAGCGGCTTTACCAGCCTTGAAGCACATACACATAGGGATAACCTTGCTTCGACGAAACTTTTACTGAAACATGGATTCGTTCATGATGAGGAGAGAAAAGACCCCGAGAATCCCTATCAGATGATATTCTCGCTGGCCAAACCTGCCGGCTGATCAATTCGGCAGAGCATCCCAGCAGCGCAATCGTAACCCATGGCAACTGACTCCAACTCTCTCCGATTGGTGTTGGGTCCGATATCCGCGCGTGCGCTCGCATGTTCAAGACTAGCAAAAACACGCTCCGACATACTGCCATTGCTCATCCATGTCGGTATTAGGCGCTTTCTTGCTCGGAAGCAGCTGCCAGCGGCGGCTCGGCAATCTGACCGAACCCCCTCCGATTTTATATGACATATATTGTCTGATGTTGTTGAAGTACATTGGCGACCGAACGATTTGTGGGCACCCCAACCACCGCCCCTTTCGTCGCCCGAACGCTTGACGCTATTGTGACCGGTGCTAGCCTCCGCGAGTCTCGAATTCCTATTTCGCTGTCATGAAGAAGATTTGCCTCGGTTCTTTACTAAGGTGCGTTGGACTTTCCTTTTGCGTAATGCTGGTCTGTGTCGAGCCGGCACGTGCTGCGCAGCCCGAGACGTCGGGCAACATCAAGGAAATGATGTCGGCGGACGAATTCAAAGCCGCAGGATTGAATAAGCTCTCTCCGGACGAGCTCCAGAGGCTGGATGCCTGGCTGCAAGGTTACCGACAGGTCACTGAACAGGCTGCTGAAAAGAAAGCCACGGCCCGCGCTTCGCGGACAAAAATGGACTTAATTGTGAGCCGCGTCGACGGAGCTTTTTATGGATTGACCGGCAGGACCATCATTCGTTTGGAAGACGGCACGGTATGGAAACAGGCGAACGCGGATGACCGTTACCGCTCGCGAGTCACGGATCACCCCGCAGCTGCCGTAATTCACGGTGTTTTCGGCTATAAGATGCGGCTCGAAGGCGCGACGCAGGAATTCTACGTCGATCCGGTACGCAATCCGTAACTGAATCAGGTCAACGGCTGCGTCGCGGTGTCTGCAGGCAGCAATCGTCCCAAACCAAACTCCGCATGGATCAATCGCGCAGCGCGCTCCGCTTCTTTTTCGTCGATAATCACGGCGATTTTGATCTCCGACGTTGAGACCAGTTGAATATTGATCCCGGCGCGGCCCAGGCATTCGAACATTCGCGCCGCGACGCCCGAATGGGATCGCATTCCGATGCCGACGACGCTCAACTTGGCTACGCCGCTCGCGGTGTTTAACCGTTTTCCTCCCAACTCGCCCAACACCGGCATAAGGATTGTGCGGGCGTTTTCCAGTTCGTCTTCGTGAATGGTAAACGAAATGTCGGTTGTTCCGTCAATCGACGCATTCTGCACAATCATATCAACGATGATGTGCGCGGCGCCGATGTCAGAAAATATCCGGGCGGCAATTCCGGGCTTATCACGCACTCCGGCGATGCTGAGCTTGGCCTGATGCCGGTCCAGACTGATCCCACGAATCAGTATGTCTTCCATACTGGGGGTTTCTTCTCGTGTGACCGTCCCGCCGATTTCCTTAAAGGTCGATCGTACCTCGAATTCTACGCCAAATTTCTTGGCGAACTCCACGGCGCGGGACTGCATCACTTTTGCGCCGCTACCGGCCATCTCAAGCAGTTCGTCATAAGCGATTTCGCCGAGTTTTTCCGCATCTTTAACAACTCGTGGATCGCAGGTAAAAACGCCATCCACGTCGGTGAAAACCTGGCAGGTGTCGGCATTCAATGCACCAGCCAGCGCAATCGCTGTTAGGTCCGAGCCGCCACGGCCAAGCGTGGTTGTTTCCCCTTCCGGCGTCTGGCCCTGAAAACCGGCCACAATAACGATGTAATCGTCGTCGAGCAGCTCATGAATTTGCTTTGGACTGATGTTCGCGATGCGGGCACGCGTGTGATTGCTGTCGGTTAAAATTCCTGCTTGCGCGCCGGTCAATGAGATTGCCGTTCCGCCCAGCCCGTTCACTGCCATCGCTGTCAACGCAGCGGCGGCTTGTTCGCCGGTTGAAAGCAGAATGTCCAGTTCGCGCTTCGTTGGCTGCGGCGCTACGGCGTGTCCCAGCCGGAGCAACTCATTAGTGGCTCCAGCCATTGCGGAGACTACCGCCACTACCCGGCAGCCCTCGCGCTGTGTCTCAAGGATTCGCTGCGCCACGTGCACAATTCGTTCCGGCTTTCCAACGGAAGTGCCGCCGTATTTTTGAACTACCAGGCGCATGTTGAGATGGAGACTAACCCCAACGGAGCACGAACCGCGATTCTTTTCGAAGTTGGCTACAGCTCAATTGCGTGTCGCACATCCGTCACCGTCGCGGCGATAGGCTTCAATTTGTTCATTCGCCCGATAATCACATCGGGGTCTTTCAAGCCGTGTCCAGTGACGGTACAAACGATCCGGCTGGTTTCCGGAATTTTTTGGAACGAGTATGCGGCATCGTCTGCATCGCAGCACTTGAAAAGGCCGGCAATTGACGCCGCGCTCGCTGGCTCGACAAAAATTCCTTCATGCTGTGCCAGCCAGCTCTGTGCAGCCAGAATGTCTTCATCGCTGACTAAATCGATGCCGCCTTGCGATTCGACAATTGCTGCGCGCGCCTGTTGCCAGCTCGCTGGATTTCCGATTCGAATCGCTGAGGCGATCGTTTCCGGCTTGTCGATTATGCAGTCGTGAAAAATCGGTGCCGCGCCGATCGCCTGGAAGCCAATCATCGACGGCAATTTTGTTGATCGGTCGCACGCGAAAAATTCCCGATAGCCCGCCCAGTACGCCGTGATGTTTCCGGCGTTGCCCACCGGGAGCAAATGAAAATCGGGCGCATCGCCCAGTTCGTCGACAATTTCAAATGCCGCCGTCTTCTGTCCAGCGATCCGGTCCGGATTAATGGAATTCACGATCGTGAATTCGCCGGTCTCGCCCAGTTCGCGCACGATTCGCAGCGCCTCATCGAAATTGCCGTCAACGGCGACGATTTTCGCTCCATAGGCAAAAGCCTGAAGCAATTTCCCCGTCGCAATTTTTCCTGCAGGCAGAATGACGACGCATGAAATCCCTGCACGCGCCGCGTACGCAGCTGCTGAAGCTGAAGTGTTCCCGGTTGAAGCACAGATTAGCGCTGTCACGCCGCGTTCCATTGCCTTGGACACAGCCACCGTCATCCCGCGATCCTTAAACGAGCCCGTGGGATTGACTCCTTCGTTCTTGACGAAAACTTCGCAGCCGCGACCGACGCGTTCGCTCAATCGCGGAGAATAAGTCAGCGGCGTGTTCCCTTCGCCCAGCGAAATGATCGGCGTCGCGGGCGAGACCGGGAGAAATTCGCGGTAACGTTCGATCATTCCCCTGCTCCGCTGTGATTTTGTTGTTGTCGAATGCATCAACTTTCTTTATGCGAGGCAGGTCCGCGCGATTGTCGATCGAGAAGCGACATGTAAAATCAACCGTATGCCTGCCCTTAGCAAAGACGATAAGCTGCGGCTCTTAAGGATTATTCTGGAGAGCCGGCACGCGGATTTGCGCGAGCAGAATTTGATTCGTCAGGGCAAAGGACATTTTCACGTCTCCGGGATGGGCCACGAAGGACTGGCGGCGGTCTCGATCCAGATGGAGCGGGACGATTATATCGTTTCGTATTATCGCGATCGTGGCCTGGTTCTTGGGCGCGGCATGACCACCCGTCAACTGGGCCTGGAATATTTTGCAAAGCGCAACACCGGCAGCGGCGGGCGGCAAATGCCCTCGCACTACAGCGACGCAGACCTCCACATTTGGAGTGTGCCCACGCCAACTGGTTCACAGCTTCTTCCTGCGTGCGGCATCGCCTGGGGCATTAAGCTTGATGGAAACAAAAATGTCGTTGTCACGACAATAGGTGACGCCGCGACGCGCCAGGGAGATTTTTTCGAGGCAATCTGCTTCGCGAAAGAAAAGAAGCTTCCCATGCTTTTCCTGGTGGAGGACAACGCCTACGGCATCAGCATGCCTACGCGCAAAACGAACCCGCTCGCCTTGGACATTCTCGAGCAGGACAACTGGCGCCAAATCGAAGGACACGACGTCCAGCAGATTTACGATGCGACGGCTGAAGCGTTCGAAAAAATTCGCGCTGGCGGCGGACCGTTCTTTTTTTGGATCAAGATGGAACGCCTGTCGAGCCACACTAGTTCCGACGATCAGAAACTGTACCGCAGTGCCGAGGAACTGCGGGACCTGGAGAAGGCCGATCCTCTAACCTTCTGGAAGGATCGACTCATTAAAGAAGGCGTAATCACACCAGAAGATTACGCGGAGTTGGACAACGAAATTAAGGAGCGCGTTCGCCGCGAATATGCCGAGGCGGAAAAAGCTGAAGATCCTTCGCCTAACGAGCTTCTCGCCAATGTTACAAAACCGCCGCCGAAGATCGAAAAAGAAATTCTTACTCCCGGCAAATACCGCATCGGAGATACGGTAAACAGAACTCTGCATGCTGGTCTGGAGGAAGATCCGCAACGTATCCTCTTCGGCGAGGACATCGAAGATCCAAAGGGCGGGGTGTTCCGCCTGACGCAGAAGCTTTCGACTGAATTCCCGAAGCAAGTTTTCAATTCACCGCTTGCCGAATCCACGATTCTCGGTGTCGCATGCGGGCTCGCCGCGTACGGAAAGCGGCCGGTGTTCGAGCTGCAATTCATCGATTTCATTTATCCCGGCTTCAATCAGCTTGTGACCAACATCTCGACACTTCGCTGGCGATCATTTGGAAATTGGAAGTGTCCTGCGGTGATCTATGCGCCCTATGGCGCGTATCTGCCTGGTGGCAGTTTGTGGCACAGCCAGGCAAACGAATCAGCGCTCGCACATTATCCCGGCCTAAACGTTGTGGTTCCAAGCACGCCTGCCGACGCTGCTGGATTGCTCTGGACCGCGATGCATGCAGAGGACCCCGTAATTTTTCTCGTTGCCAAACATCTGCTTTGGGCTGACCACGAATACAACGAACCAATTCGTGCTGTTCCGTTGGGCAAAGCGCGTAACGTGCGCGAAGGCTCTGATGTCACCTTGGTGGCATGGGGCAATGCAATCGAGAAATCACTCGAAGCCCTCAATAAAATCGGCAATGAGATTAGCGTCGAACTGATCGATCTCCGCTCAATCGTACCTTGGGACGCGGTCGCGATTGAAGAATCCGTGCGCAAGACGCGGCGGCTGGTTGTGGTTCAGGAGGACACGGAAAATTGCAGCGTGGGTCAGATGATTATCTCTCATGTTACTGGCAACCCTGAGCTTTGGAATGAATTACTCAGCCCACCCATTCTCGTCAGCAAACCGAACGTAGTGATCGGTTACAATCCAATCTACGAATACGCGGCATTGCCTGATGTGGAGCGGATCGTAACGGCAATCAGGCGCTCGATCTCAACCAGACATGAACGCGCAACTGTAGGCGCGGGCGTTGACCGCACCCGTTCGGCTCAGGAATCAAAATTTGCGCAGCCGGCGTCATCCGCCTTGGCCAAGGCTACAACGGACAGGCCGCCAACGGCTACAACACAAACGACTGAACAACACGTCCAAAGCATCACCGTCCCGATCATGGGCGAAGGAATTCGGAATGCGAAAATCGTTTCGTTTCTCAAAAAGCCCGGAGAACAGATTCAGCTGGATGACGAATTGTGCGAGGTGGAAACCGACAAAGCCGTTTATCCCATTCAATCTTCATTCGCAGGCGTGATGGGTGAATGGAAAACGAGCATCGGCGATACCGTTGAGATCGGCGAGGAATTGGGCACGCTTGTTACGAGCGAGCCGGCGCTTGCGGAACAGTTTGATGCAGCAGCAAAAGAATCGGTTGTAGGCGCGGGCGTTGACCGCGGCCGTGCAGCAACTGAAGCCTCCGTGAAAAGACCGGGGTCATCCGCCATCGCCAAGGCTATGGCGGACAGGCCGACCCCGGCTACAGCGATCGAGCCTGCGCTTTCGGCGACTATTACGCGCAAACTGAATCGTGTTGTTCCTGCCAATCTCCAAATCGACGCTCGCTGGGACGCGATCCAGCAAGCTCGCCAGGCGGTGAAAAAAACAGACCGCGAGCAGGCACCCTCCCCTTCCGTGATAATTGCATGGGCGGTCGTGCGCGCGATGGAAAAACATCCGCCGTTTCGCCGATTGATTCTCGAAGACGATCGGATTGTGCAGAATGACGATTTCGATCTGGGTGTTGCAGTCGCGCTGGAAGGCGATCGCCTTGCAACGGCCGTGATTACAACTGCAAATCAAAAGAGCTGGCCGAAATTCGTCGGTGCTTTCAACGAGACAGTCGCTGCAACACGCGGTGGTCGTGTTGACGCCATGAACGCACCGGTCGTCATCACGAGTCTCGGCGCGTTTGAAGTAAAAGCTGGCGCGCCGATTGTTGTGCCCCCTTCAGTCGGTACGCTGTTCG
>DATDAJ010000050.1:0-2922 GCA_036525475.1 Candidatus Udaeobacter sp. | reverse complement strand
GCGGCAGCAGCCTCAGCTTCCGCTGCAACTGGTTCTTCCTCAACCACAGGCGCCACCACGGAGAAGGCCGTCAAATCGATTTGCACCTTTGGCGTTACACCCTGTGGAAGTTGAATGTCGCGGACGTGAATGGCATCGCCAATATTCAGCTGCGAAACATCCACTGTAATCCGGTCCGGCAAATCGGCTGGCAAACACTCAATCGCCAATGCGCGCAAGCTCTGCTCGAGTAATCCGCCGAAAGTCTTCACGCCAACAGCCGTGCCGATCGGTTCGAGTGGCACCTCAGCCTGGATCATCTGGTCCATGGAGATGGCGTGAAAGTCGACGTGACGAATCTCGCCACGGACAGGCGAGTGTTGAACTTCCTGCACAAGCGCTGTGCGGCTTTGTCCATCGCTGCCAATTTCGAGCTCGACCAGGACGTTTTCTCCTGACGCCTGGCTCATCATCGCGTTGATGTCTCGCGCGGAGACTTGTAGCGGCTGCGGTTTCTCGTCGCCTCCGTAGATGACCGCCGGGATGAGTCCGCGCGCTCTGAGTTTGCGGACAGCGGAGCGCCCTACAGTGGGCCGTGGTTCTGCTTTAAGCTTAACTTGTTTTGCCATTTTTTTCGTTCTCGATGTTGAACAGCGACGATACCGATTCGTCGTTGTGAATCCGTTTAATGCCTTCCCCGAGAAGCTCGGAGACACAGAGCACCGTGACCTTAAATCCTTCCACGGTGCGCACAGGCGTGCTGTTGGTGGTTACTAATTCCGCGATTTTCGATTTTTGCAACCGTTTGATGGCTAGATCGACTAGCACGGCGTGCGAAACACCCGCGTAAATCTTCTGTGCGCCGCGCTTTTCCAAAAGCTCAGCCGCAGACGTCAACGTGCCGGCCGTTTCGGTGAGGTCGTCAACGAGGAGCACATCGCTGCCTTCCACTTCACCGATAAGATACGCTGCCTCGGTTTCCGTCGCGCTTTTGCGTTCTTTGGCGACGATCGCCAGATTCGCGCCAAGTGCCTCCGCATACGCCGAAGCCATTTTTAGGCCACCCAAGTCCGGGGAAACGACTGTTGTTTTCCCGGTAAGCTGCTGTCGCAGATATTTGATCAACACCGGAAGCGAATAGAGGTGGTCAACCGGGATATCGAAGAAGCCCTGTACCTGCTGTGCGTGCAAGTCCATAGTGAGCACCCGACTCACACCGGCCGCATGCAACAAGTTGGCTACCAATTTCGCAGTGATCGGCACGCGCGGCTGATCTTTGCGGTCCTGCCGAGCGTATCCGAAGAATGGAATGACGGCCGTGATCCGATCAGCGCTGGCGCGGCGCGCCGCGTCCACCATGATCAGCAGCTCCATCAAATGCTGATTGGTTGGCGGACACGTCGGTTGAATGATGAACACATCGTGCCCGCGAATGTTCTCCTCGATCCTGACGTAAGTTTCGCCATCGGGGAACGAACTGATGGTTGCCTGCCCCAGCGGGACCCCGATGTATTTGCAAATCCGTTCGGCCAAATCGCGATTCGCGGACCCGGTGAAGACTTTTAGTTCAGGTTGAAGCGCGAACATCGCAAGCGGCTACAATAGGCGGACACGACTAAAATTAGCAAACCCGGATTTGACGGCGGTGCGACAAAAACTGGCCTCCTCGGACGACTGAGTTGCCGCCGGTGTCTTGCCAAAAGCCGGTTATCCGCCAAGGTATCTGATCTCCCAAAACCGAATAGAACCATGGCTGCTGACGCGATCCGAATAGAACGCCCAACCACGAATTCGAAGCTCTTCGCGCACACACGCTGGGATGCCGTTCCAGCCGCGGCGGGGCTTTTTCATCTCGCGTATCTTCTAGCGCTGTACTTTTTGTTTCCGCATACCCCGCTGTGGGTGATGCTGATTCTCGGGTTCGTTTATGCGCTGATGGTGAATGCGAACATCAATGGGGTAGGGCACAACTTCATTCATAACCCGTTTTTCCGCTCACAACTGCTCAATCGTCTGTTTGGTATCACGCAATCGATCGCCTGCTGTTTCTCTCAGACAATGTACGACGCGGTCCACATGCAGCATCACAAAGGGAACTCCGATCGGCAGGATGAAAAAGGTGACACGATCGATTGGTTATCGATCTATAGACACGGCCATGACGGCGAGGCCGAAAATCCGTGGAGCTATGTTTTTTTGAGTTTTTTCCGCGACGACGTCGGTACGATCCGCAAGGACCTGCGGAAACGGAAGAACGGCGATGATTTCTGGGGCAACATTGAGCTGACGGCATTCGCTACGACGCTTTTGGTCATGGCGATCATCGTGCCGTCGAATCCGATTCACTTCATTAACTGGCGATTCATGTTGTATTTCCTGCCGTTCTGGTATCTCGGTCATTGTTTTAGTTACTTGAATGGCTACTACCGGCACTACGGCGCAAATCCGGATAAGCCGATTGCGTGGGGCGTAAGCAGTTACGGAAAAATTTACAACTGCCTGTTTTTCTACAACGGCTATCACGCCGAACATCATTTCCGTCCAAAAGTTCACTGGACGAAGATGGAGAAATTCCGCCGGAACATCGAGCACCTGCAGAAACAGGAAGGCGTGCGCACGATTAGGCATGCGCACATGCTCGGCTTTCTCGATCCTGATTTACCGAAACGTGGCGGCCGCGACCGCGCGCCTGAGCGCGAGGACGCTACTTCGCTGGCGAGATAATTGTTGTAGCCGCCTCGCTGCGCGAGGCGCAGAGGTGCTTGCATCACGTGCGGTGCGCGTCTCACAGAGACGCGGCTACAGTTTCGCAAAGCTCGCGCGCCGTTTTTCTTTGGCTGCTTCGCACTCCTCCTGTAACCGGCGGACATCGGAGGCGAGTTGCTTCTCCAGAGAATCAATATCGTCGACCTTGCCCTCGGTCTGTGCCTTTCCAATCTGATC
>DATDAJ010000049.1:0-3182 GCA_036525475.1 Candidatus Udaeobacter sp. | reverse complement strand
GAATACGTTCGACAAAAATACGGCGCGCGCCGCGTCGCACAGATCATTACATTCGGCAAGCTCAAGGCAAAAAGCGTGGTGCGCGACGTGGGACGCGTGCTGGGATGGAGCTATCGCGATGCAGATCGCATTGCGAAGATGATTCCGAACGAGCTAAACATCACGCTCGAAACAGCAACGGCAAAGAACGCGGAGCTGAAACGCGCGATCGCCAGCGAGCCGCCGACACGGCAGCTGTTTGAGCACGCAAAACTTCTCGAAGGTTTGTCGCGCAATGCTGGCGTGCACGCGGCAGGTGTGGTCATTGCAGATCGGGATTTGTCCGATTACATCCCGCTTTGCCACGACGTGAAAGGCAATGACGTGATCAGCCAATACGCCATGGGACCGCTAAACGATCTGGGACTGCTGAAAATGGATTTCCTCGGATTGAAAACGCTGACCGTCATCGAGGATACGCTGGCGCTGATTCACAAACGCGACCCAAACTTTTCGCTAAAAGATATTCCGCTGAATGATGCCGCTGCCTTCGCGCTCTACAACCGCGGCGAAACCATTGGACTGTTCCAGATGGAATCCGGCGGTATGACCAGTCTCTCGAAGCAGCTCGACGTCAAAAAGCTCGACGACATCATCGCGTTGATAGCGCTGTATCGGCCCGGCCCGATGGAACTGATCCCGGAATACGTGAAAGCGAAAAAGGGGATCACACCGATAAAATATCTGCATCCGCTCCTCGAGGGCATCTGCGCCGACACCTACGGCGTGATGATTTACCAGGAACAGGTGATGGCTGCTGCGAGCAAACTTGCCGGCTACTCGCTTGCGCAAGCCGATCTTCTCCGGCGCGCCATGGGTAAGAAAGACAAGGAGAAGATGGCGAAAGAACGCAGGAATTTCATCGAGGGCTGCGCGCACACGAACAAAATCCCTGAGAACAAAGCGAACGCCATTTTCGACCTGCTGGAAAAATTTGCCGGTTACGGGTTCAACAAGAGTCACAGCGCGGCGTATGGCGTGATTAGTTACCAAACGGCTTTTCTCAAGGCGCATTATCCGGTGGAATTCATGGCCGGCTTGCTGAGTAACGAAATCAATAACACAGAAAAAATTTCGGTGTTCGTCGGCGAATGCAAACGGATGGGGATTTCCATTCTGCCACCGGACATCAACAAGAGCGGTTTGAAATTCACACCAGAAACGTGGGAGGGGCCTCAGCGGCCCGACAGTTGCGGCATTGAAGCCGCTCCCACATTGGATGCAATTCGTTACGGCCTGGCTGCGATCAAAAATGTCGGCGAGGCAGCGATGGCGATCGCCATTCGCGAGCGAAATCAACGTGGCGAGTTCAGTTCGCTCGAGGATTTTTGTACGCGTCTCGATTCGCGCCTGGCCAATCGAAAGATGCTGGAAAGTCTTATCAAGGCTGGCGCATTTGATTTTACGGGACGGGATCGCGCGGAACTCTTCGCCTGCATCGATGAATCGCTAAACGCGTCGGCAATAGCGCAGCGCGATCGGGCAGCCGGACAGGTTTCGCTTTTCGATGAGCAAATGCACGCTGCCACCGCAGTGAGGCGGCAACCAATCAAACCATGGAACGAGCATGAAAAACTTTCCTACGAGAAAGAGCTTCTCGGGTTTTACGTCAGCGGCCATCCGCTGGACGCTTATGCCGGCGTTTTTGCAGCAAAAAAATACCGATCCATCGCCTCGTTAGGGGAACTGGACGATCACGCGCAATTCAAGATCGCGGGAGCGATCGTGGAGGTCGAGAAAAAGTTTACGAAGAAAGAGGGCAAGCCATTTGCGGTTGTCTGGCTCGAAGATCTTATGGACGTGCTCGAGGTGGTCGTGTGGAACGAGGTTTACCTGAAGGTCTCGGATAATCTCTTGCCCGGGCGTGTTGTTGAATTGAAAGCGACCTTGGACAGACGCGACGAAATGGTTCGCGCTACGGCTCTGGAAATTAAACCATTGGCAGTGGCAACATTCAATGGCGCAACCGAAAGATCAGAAGACACGTCAAAGATGGCCGCGATTTGTCTACAGTTTTCTTCGGCGACGACGGGCGACGAGTTGCGTGAGGTTCGCAACATCCTCGTCAGCTCACCCGGACGGCATCCAGTTCAACTACTGTTTGATCGAGGCGACGGCAATTCGTTGCGGCTGGATGCGGGCACCGAGTTTAGAGTAAACCTTACCCCGGATTTGGCGCAGAAGCTTTCCCGTTGGCTTGTGACCGGGCAACACCAGTAGCCGAGCTATCGCGGTTTCTCTCGATTTTTTGGATTTACCTTTGGGGAAGCTTCAGCACGCGGCACGGCGCCCAGTAATAATGTTTTTTCCTCGGGGCCCGTTCCAAAGCAAACGGGAAGAATGCGCTCGGCACGGTCCGTCGTGGGAACGATGGAGAACTGGCTGCCGATCTCTTCTTTCAAACTGACGCTCCAGCCGGATTCAAGAAGAGGGCCGCGAAACTCCAGCTCAGTGGCGGCGGGAGCAAGTGGCAGGGCCGCCGGCGTAATTTCAATCTTGTTTACGCAGTCAACCGCACGCGACATTAGATCGAAAATCGGTGTCGCTCCGGCGATTCTAACCACGACGTGCTTCGTATTTTCGAAATCAATTTCTCCGCGAAAGGCGAGATCTACATCTTTGGTTGCAAGATTCAAAAACTCGAGAGACGCGTGATTGCCATCAAAAATGGCCAGGGTGCTGGCACCAATCACGTTTAAGAAAGAGTCGCTAATGGCGAGTTTTCCGTTTACGAGCTGCAGTTCACCAACGATGCGGGGACGCGCCAACGTTTCGGAGAGAGAGAGTTTTCCACTTAAGATGCCATCTTCCAGGATGTTCGAGTGGAAAAACTGAGGTACGGCCGCCAGAAAAACTGCCGGGAAATCCAGCGAAACCTGGATGGGTGACATTTGAAATGCGTTCCAGGTGATCCCGATGGGCAGTGGAAAATTGGCGGTGAAACTGAGTGGACTCGATTTGGGCAGGTGAATCACGCCGCGCGTATCCCACTGGCTCGAATCGATGGTTGCTTGAAATTCTACCGGAATCGCGCCCCCTTTTTGTCGTGGTGGCCCGAGAAAAGTCGATAGGTAATCGCGCAGATCGTTCGTCCAGGCGTCGAGTGTCCCTGAATACTTGTGCTCCGGTGAAAGATCGATCTT
>DATDAJ010000048.1:0-6455 GCA_036525475.1 Candidatus Udaeobacter sp. | reverse complement strand
ATGGACACTCTCAACCAGGCCGCCGCCTTTGCGGGTACGAAGATTTTTCAGGCGCTTAGCGATAGTGGGATAACTGCCGCGGATTGGAAAGCGGCATTCGGCATAGAGCTCGGATCTTTGGCTAATTGGCCTTCCAGCGCACATTGGCCGTCGCTGCTTGTGACCCTGCCGGTGACTGACGCGACCAAAGCACGGCAGATCGTGGAAGCGCTCTTGCGGGCCGAGGAAGAAGGCTCGTGGACAGCTACCGAGAAAGATGGCGTCCGCTATTTTTCGAAGCAATCTGCTGCCAGCTTTGTCGCGATCACCCCTACGATCGCTTTGTCTGATCGGATTCTAATCGCTGGTTTGGATCCCGCGTCGGTGGAAGAGGCAATTAAGCGCGCACGTGGCAGCTCGTCTGAGCTTGCAGACTCTCAAAGTTACAAGGGAGCGGACCGCCTACTTCCAGCGCCCACGAACTTTTTTGCCTACATCGATACAGTGCAGTTGTATTCGCGGCTGGACGCTTCGCTGCGGCCGATGTTGTTAATGGCTGCGGCATTCGTCCCGGCGGTTGCTGGCTCGATCGATCCCACGAAACTGCCAGCGCCGGAAATCATCACGAAACATCTGAGCCCTATTGTTTCTTCACAGCGATACGACGGCGACGGTTACATGGCTGAGTCAATCGGACCCATTACCTTGGATCAATTGGGAATCGGCGTTGCCATTTTTAGCAGTTTCGGTGCGGCGGCTGCGCGGCAGACTGGTTGGGGCGCCCCTGCCACAGCGCTTTCCCCAACCCCGAGTCCATCTCCAACGCCTTGAAATAGCCGAACTTTGCGGTTTTCCCCCGCTCGAAACTCGCAAAACTGCCGGACCCAAGCTCCCCCAGCTGTGCCATTCCGGCACGGCTCGAGTTTCCCTAACGAAAGCGAAAGAAAACTGCTGCAATTTCTCAAAATTCTGCTATCATTCGCGCCCTATGGCTATTCTAAAGAAAAATGCATTCTCCCGTCGGGTTCCCGATCTGGTAACTGAGGAGCTGGTTGCTGTCCTCTCGAGGCGTTCTTCGTTCGAGTTCAAGCAGCTTTTCGATATCGTGCACGAGAATCTTCGGGCGCGAAACGCTGCGAGCGGCGGCGAGGAAATGCTGCGGCTGCGAGCCTACGAGAAGTTGCAAAACCTCGTGGCGCGCGGTGCGGTCAAAAAGAATGGTAAGAAATACAAGGGCTTGCCGTCGGCTCTGGCCGCGGCAATTGCACAGCAGAATGGTCATCTCGCCGGCGTAAAGTAGCCGGTTTTATAGACGGGCTGGCTTCAAGCCAACTTACCGGATGTTGCGCGACTATTTGCCGGTCCTCCTGCAAATCATTGTCGTCGCTCTGTTTGCTGTTTCAGCGCTGCTCACCAGCATCCTTGTAGGCAAACGCGGCAGACGCACACGAGCGAAAGACACCGCTTATGAATGCGGGATGATTCCGCAGGGCGGACCGCAGCCACGCTTCAGCGTTAAATTCTATGTCGTGGCAATGCTCTTCATCCTGTTCGACTTGGAGATCGTGTTTATGTATCCTTGGGCGGTCGTTTACCGCGACGCGATCAAACAAGGCAGCACGATCTTCTGGAGCATGCTCAGCTTTATCACGATCCTGATGGTTGGCTACGTGTACGCCCTCAAAAAAGGCGCGCTCGATTTCAGAAAGTAAGCCCAAGCAACTTCAAATGGGATGACATCCTAACGCGTCATCCTCTTTCCGATGTTTAAGGCACCAGCCGCAACGAGGCTTACTGCTTATTTCAGCTTTTTCGCGGACGGACATTGGTGGTTATTTTGCTTTCTGATCCTGGCATTGAAGTTCCTTCTTCTTGGACTCGATCCATTGCCACAACTATTTATGGGAGACTCAGGAAGCTATCTGTTTACCGCAGTGTCCGGGTGGATTCCTCCGGACCGCTCATTTTTATACGGGTATGTGATTCGCTGGTCATCGCTCGGGACGGGAAGTCTGACTTCATTACTAATCCTTCAGGCTTTTCTCGCCGCCACGACGGCAATTTTAGTTGCAGTTATCTGCCGGTGTATTTTGGGACTCACTTCTGGCTTGTCCTATCTTTTTGGGGTTCTTTGTTCGCTGGATCCATTGCAATTGGTATGGGAGCGCTACGTCATGACGGAGACCGTTAGCCTTTTCTTCTACGTCTTCGCATTGTTTTTTTCGTTTTTATACCTGAAGCAGCACCGTCTTTGGCAGCTAGCAATTGTCGAAATACTGTCGGTGTTCGAGATAGGCTTCAGGATGAGTTATCTACTTGTTGCTCAGATCAGTGTCGTTTTGTTACCGCTTATAGCTTTTTTTCCAGAAATTCGCGCAGTGTTTAGGAAACATTCCTCCACATTATCGAAGGCTTCCGGACTAAAGTCGGCAGGACTACACCTGGTATTCAGCGTTTTATTTATGTTTCTTCTCCAGCAAGGCTATCGGCAACTCAATGGTAGGCTCGCGAGTCGAGAACCTGCCCTTCTGAATAATACTGGGCTTAGCGTGCTAACGACGTGGGCGCCTGTTCTTAAACCGACTGATTCTCCCGATCCCCGCTTATCCGAGTTGATTGCAAGGGGCAACGAGTTTCGACTGAACGACATCTGGTCAAGGGACGGTCAGCTCTATTCGCCTGGAGGCCTTGCCAACCGATGGAAACAGATCGAGCCGAACGCCGTGGTCTCGAACCAAGTAGCGAAGCAGACAGCGTTGAATGCGTTGTTGCGTCGCCCACTGGACGTGGTCTCGCTAGGCGCCAAGACGTTTTTACACTACTGGAATTTCAAGCACATCCGTAGACAGGCTAAGGCTGAGTTAGGAAAGACGCGAAACAATTGGCCGGATAAAAAGAAATGGAATGTGGCCAGTCACTTTCGTTTGGTGCCGCCGTCAGCACGAGAGGTTAAAACAAAAACGCTGTCGCAACGGTATTTTTTGCGTTCACAGCCCTACTACTACATGGTCCTGTTATCTCCCTTCCTTTGTGTCGGGCTCATATTTTTCCTGACCAAGGGTTATGTTTTTTTGCTTTGCCTCCATAGCTGGATTCTCTTTGGAACGATTACCATTCTCTCGAAGGACGCTAGTGTGCGATACCTTCAACCAATGTCTCTGCTCACAATACTGATTTTTGCTGCATTGGTGAAAGCTGTGATTGATCGACGATCTCAGGAGACATCGATCACAGCGACAGCCACTTGAATCGTCACCAATACAAGAAAAGAAGCTTAGCCGCGTGATGATATTCGATAATCCTTGGTCACACTCTTATTTCGATGGGCAGGTGGCCTTCCCTTTACATATTGCAGAAGAATGATCCTGACACTCGCGCCGACGCGATCGGAAGATGTGAAACAATCCACCATTGGGCCGCAGACACCGACATCGCCAAAGCCGTAAGCCCGGAGAAACTAAATGCTGAATGACGTAAAATCTGGGACTGTATCTTTGGGTTGCGGCATTGAACATCTTAAGCCGGAGGGCATGACGCTCGGAGACGTACAACTGAGCATCGTCATCCCTGCTATGAATGAAGAACTCACTGTGGGCGAATTTATCGAGTGGTGCAAGGAAGGTCTTCAACGCGCCGGTGTGATCGGGCAGATCCTCATCGTCGACAGCTCGACTGACAATACGCCGAAGATTGTGCTTGAACACGGCGGCGAGGTTTTACGCGTTCCGAAGCGTGGAGTCGGTAGCGCATACTTGGACTCACTTCCGTACATTCGCGGAAAATGGATTTTAATGGGCGACGCCGACCTAACTTACGATTTTCGCGAAATCGCTCCGTTCGTGGAGGAATTCCGGAAAGGCGCGGAGTTTATCATGGGCAGCCGGTTTCGAGGCAGCATAGAAAAAGGCGCGATGCCGAAATTGCACCGTTACTTCGGCACGCCTCTCACGAACTGGATTCTGAACCGGATTTATCGCAGCAACTTTTCCGACATCCATTGCGGGATACGCGGCGTGACTCGTGAAGCATTGGACAGAATCAACATCACGTCGCGTGGCTGGGAATACGCAAGCGAAATGGTGCTGAAGGCGGCGCGACTGAAACTCATCAGTTCGGAAGTGCCGATCAAGTTTTACAAGGATCGCGAAGGACGACTGAGTCATCACTTGCGCGTGGGCTGGCGATCGCCGTGGCTCGCGGGTTGGGTCAACCTGAAAGTGATGTTGGTTTACGCGGCAGATTCATTCTTGCTTAAGGCCGGTGCTGCGCTTTTGGTAATTGGGTTAGTGCTTTCTCTCGGCCTGGCAGCCGGACCGGTGAGGATTGGGAGAATTGGCTTTAGCCTGTACTGGATGCTGCTCGGAGTGACGTGCGCAACTTTGGGTTACAGCTCAATTCAAATCGGAGTTCTTGCGCGCGTCATGCACGGATTAAAACCTCGGTTCGTGGACCGGCTACAAAAAATCATGACCTACGACCGTGGGATGATCGCGTCAGCTGGTCTAAGCGTCACGGGCCTGGTGCTTCTGGGGAATCTGACCTATCACTATTTGAAACGCGGACTGCAACTCGAAGCGATTTGGCACCCTGCTATTCTCGGTCTACTGCTCGTTATCCTCGGATTCCAAACGTTCGGCTTTACGTTGCTGATGGAAGTGGCAAAACGCATCATCTCAAGATCCCGGCAGTGACTCTGCGCGCGCATGAAAGTTATGGGCAGCACGGACTGACTCCGGTCGATCGCCTGGGAGTGTGGCTATCTCGCCGCGCGATACGCCGACATCTGCCCAGCCGCAACGATCTGGAGGTGTTGGAACTCGGTTGCGGCTATCGCGCCACGCAGTTGATCGCCTTGGAATCAAAATTGAAGCGAGGCATCGGAGTGGATTTTCAGATCGCGCCGGAGTTGCAAACGCTGGAGAACTTCACCTTCCATCAAGGGTCAATCGAAGAAACGTTGCCAAACCTCGAAAGCGAAACAGTGGACGTCGTCATGCTCATCTCGGTGTTGGAACACCTGGCTGAGCCGCAGTTTGTCATCCAATCTGCGTGGCGCTTGCTTAGAGGCTCAGGGTTGCTATTGGTGAATGTCCCGACGTGGAGCGGGAAGCGATTCCTCGAGTTGTCCGCATTCCGGCTCGGATTCAGTCCGAAAGTAGAGATCGACGATCACAAAATGTATTACGACAAACGCGATCTCTGGCCGATGCTCGTTCGTGCCGGGTTCAAGCCAAGTCAGATCCGATTGCGGTATCACAAGTTCGGTTTGAATCTTTTCGCAGCTGCCAGGAAGGAGAACGCCGACCAGCGTAACTAGCGAAACTGGTCAGATCCTCGACTGATCACGTTTCAGCCGGCATATATTACTTCCTGTGCAGATCACTGACGGCAACCGGGCGCCGAATCTTCTACCCGTCACTCTCGTTCTCACCGTGGTCCTGTGGATATTCACCATGACTGGCGGGCGAGATATTTTTGTTAACGAAGTCCTCGGTGGCGCCTACGACTCGCAGGCGGAACACTTTTTGCGAGGCGATGTGGGAGTCGATGCAGATGCGATCGCACATGAAACAATGATCGTGAACGGCAAAGTACGGATGTACTTTGGGCCGTTTCCCGCGCTGCTTCGCGTTCCGCTGAATTTCATCTATCCAGCGGGACACGGGAAATGGTCGCGGATTTCAGGATTTTGCGCGGGAGTCATCGCGCTGTTTGCGTTTGCCGGTCTGGTGACAACTGCGTTGCGTTCATCCCCGCTTTCGTCGCGCCCGCGTAACTGGGTCGGTAACGCCTGCGTGATCGGGTTCGCGCTTGGCTCACCGTTGCTGTTGTTGCTGGGCAATCTGTCCATCTACAACGAAGCAATCATCTGGGGGTTCGCGTGGTCCGTCGCTGCGCTCTATTTTGCGTGCCGATCTCGAACAACTGAGGGCGCAGCGTTAACGCGGTCATTGCTTGGGTTTTCGTTTTGCGCCGGCGCGGCTCTACTTTCACGGGCGACGTTCGGCGCGCCTTTCGTCCTGATTGCACCACTACTTGCCATTCGTTTGTTCCACCGACAGCCCATCCGGAACATTACTGCGCTGCTTCTGCCGCTCGGCGCTGCATTGCTTTTCTACCTTTTTCTTAGCTACGCGAGATTCGGCGACTTCAGCGGGATGAACATGAGGTATAACATCAATCCGGTTCAACGCGATTTCGCGGTAAAGCACGGGCTTTTTCGTCTCGAACGTGTGCCTTACAGTTTTGCGGACTATTTCGTCTTGCGAAGTCCCAAACTGCAGCGTGAGGCCCCGTTTTTCAAAGCGAACCGGAAAGATTATGACCACGAGAGTCTTTATGTGATGCCTTTCACTGAGACGTACTCTTCGCTCTTGTGGTCTTCATCCTGGATTCTGCTCGGCGCGGTGATCGGCGTGGCGATGTTGCTGCGACCCCGACGTGCTGACGGCGTGGACCGCGCCATCGCCGCGATT
>DATDAJ010000047.1:0-5876 GCA_036525475.1 Candidatus Udaeobacter sp. | reverse complement strand
CCGCAGCTTTTCGACGTGCCAGGATGCAGCTGAGGAAGCGGCATTGAGCAGAATATACGGGGGCATTCACTTTCGATCGGCAAGCGAGGACGGATTGCAAGCTGGCAGCAGTATCGGCGAATGGACCGTTGCCCATTACCTGTTGCCCAAGGGAAATCATTCGCGGTGACGCGTGAATAACAAAACGCAGCTGGGCAAGAACGCTCCCTCGAATTGACATTTATGTTTCTCGGTCGCGGTTTCCTCGACGAACTGGGGAAACGCTGACTTGGCTGCTTCAAGTTTTCATGGATGCAGACTGACGAAGTTCGGCTTCAAGCGTTGAAGGTAGCGCGCGGCGTTGAGCTGTCCGATGGCCAGAACTCAGATTCCCAGGCCGGAGAGCACCGCAGAATATTCGGTAACGAACGCGGTCAGCTGCGGATGAGAAGCTTCGAACTTCTCAACGGTTTGTTTCAGTTTGTGCAAAACTCTCTCAACACTTTCCGGTCGTTCCTTTTTGCTAGCGACTTCATGCGCTGAAGCTTCGACGAACCGACTGATGCTCTCAGCTTCTTCCTCGCTCGTTTGCGCAACCTCGGCAATAGCAGGTTTGAGTTTCGCTAGTACGGCCAAAAACTCCGCCTTCTTTTCGGACGAAATGTGATCGGCCGCCTCAACTGCTGATTTGATTTTCTGGATGCGTTCGTCGGTCATGTCGGAATATCATCCGTTGCGCACTTCTCTACAATCTCCTTTGGCGCCTCGACGGAGAACTTGTGTGGAAGCGGCGGCCGGTAAGCATTTATCAGCCAAAAATTGCTCTAGCGTTCGCTATCCGCAGCTGATTCAGATCCGTACGCCGTTTGTGAATGCGCTGAGCAGATCGCGCGCTTAATCCACGACGATTTGCCTAGTCGTGGTTGTAAGGGTTCCAGGCGGCCCCATTATTTGCTTGTTGCTCTTCATCGCCATCTTCAACGACGAAGGGACGATGAGACTTCTTCCATTTCACTTTCCACTTGCCGTGTTTGAATTTCGTCACGGGCATCCAAGTTTCATTGCCGCGAGATGCTGGCGACGAATACGCGAACTCCGTTTCGGAAGACCCAAGCGCCTTCACCGTCTCGATGTCCAGACGTCCAGTCGGCGGAAGTCCAGCGCTCGATTGAAACGCGCGCACGGCAAAAGCTGTCCGAGCCCCCCACCTTCCATCAACGCGCCCGCTAAAATATCCGCGGCTCATCAGTTGGTACTGCGCTCCGGCGATGACCCGGCGGTTGAGTCGAAAGGGCGCGGATTGATAGAAGCTTGCCGAGTATGACGGATTGGTTTCCAGCGGTCGATTTGGTTGGTGGAACGACGGCGGCGGCGAGCTTTGGCTCAGGCGTGCGCTTGCATCAGGACGAACACTGTTGGGTTGAGTGGCGGCAGGTTTTGGAGCCGGTTGAGGTGCCGACGCAACGGTATTCGAACTCGAATTGACCGAGCGCAACGTCTCCTCGTTAATCTCGCCGGTCACCTGCAAGCCGTTGCGAATCTGATAACGGCGAATCGCCGCAGTCGTCTCGGGACTCTTGTCGCCCGTAACTGCGCCGTAGTAAAAACCCTGGCTCTTGAGGGTTTGTTGTAACGATTGAATCGCCTGGTCGGCGCGCACCAAACTGACGGCGCACAACGTGACGACAAAACATAGCAGCGGTCGTTTCATAACCCATCGAGCCAATATTCGACTCGCTATTGGATTCGGATGCGCGCGTGCGAGTGCGCGTTTCTGCGTAACCAGTCAGCTGTTCGACTTCGCTTGCGCGACGTAAGTTTTCACTTTTTCGAAATCGACACCGAGTACAGTGCCGACTAGACGGCCACTGCGATCGTAAACGTTCACCTGCGGAATCGAGTGAATGTTGAATTGCTGCACGACTGCCGTTTTCCAATTGACGATATCGATCTTGCGCAGCGCAATCTCGGGATCACTCCTCGCCATTTGCTCGAGGCTGGGTGAGAGCCGCCTGCAGGGGCCGCACCAATCCGCATAAAAATCTATAACGGTCACATTGCCCAGGGCGAGGTGTTGATTGATGTCGATTTGCGCGCCGTGAGAAATCACTTTGATCGGCTCGCCGCGATGGGCAGCCGCCGTCATCGACTGATTGACTGCTTGTTGTGCCGAATAAGCCGAGGCAATCGCCGCGTTGTAATGAAAACGTTCCTGAACATCCTTGGGCAACTCGACGAAATAGACTTTCGAGATTCCCGATTTCGCTTTTAACACGATGCCGTCAGGTTCCACCCGAGTGACAATCACATTCTTGTATTCTTTTCCGCCAACCAGTTTGAAATCGTCAGCGAAAGCGACTGTCGTGAAACACAGAATCAAAAAGGGGAGAACCTTCATCACGAAATTAGGCGAGAGTTTTTTGAGGGCTCACGTTGTCCAATGCAAGCGTTTTCTCGGGCGCAATTCATGAGAAATAGGATTGATTAAGGCTCGTTGTTGGCAGGAATATGATGATTGTTGTCGTTGCTGCCACATAGCTGTCATCCGAGAATTGGATCATGAATGCACATACGATCAATAGAATAGAGCTCGTTTACCGTGCGGTTCGATTTGGTCTCCTACTTGCACTTGGTGTGCTGGCCCTTAGTGCATTGTTCGCAAACGAAGCTCCGGTTAAAGATGACCACTCGAATCAGAACGAAATCACCACCGACACAACGTCGCTAAAACCGCCGGCCAAGGGCCAGATTCCGGTCGCGTTTCTGATTTCCGACGGCGCAGTCGTAATCGACTTCTGCGGGCCGTGGGAAGTTTTCCAAGACGTCATCATCCCAAGCCGCGAAGAAATGCCGTTTCGTTTGTACACCGTGGCCGAAACGAAGAACCCGATCCGCACCAGCGGCGGAATGCAGATCGTTCCCGATTACACGATTGAAAATGCCCCACCGCCGAAAGTGATTGTCATTCCCGCGCAAAGTCCACCGAACCCGGCGGTATTGGAATGGATCAGAAAATCTTCGAAAACCACCGACGTCACGATGTCGGTTTGCACAGGCGCATTTGTGCTGGCGAAAACTGGACTGCTGAACGGCAAATCTGCGACCACTTACCATGGCGCATTTGGACGTTTCGCCACGCAGTTTCCGGACATTCACCTTAAGCGCGGCGCGCGCTTCGTCGAGAATGGAAATCTCGCAACCGCTGGCGGTCTGTCTTCCGGAATCGACCTCGCGCTTCGCGTCGTCGAACGCTATTACGGTCGCGAGGTTGCCCGGAAGACCGCTTATGAAATGGAATATCAGGGAGAAGGCTGGATGAATCCCGAATCGAACCAGACTTACGCCACTTCAGTTGTCTCAACTCCCGAGCATCCGCTTTGCATTGTGTGCGGGATGGATGTTGATCCAAAGGTTGCACCGAAATCTGTCTTTAAGGGCGCCACTTATTATTTTTGCTCAGAAGACGAGAAGAAAACTTTCGACGCGGCGCCGGATAAATTTATCACCGCCGTCACGCCTTCATCGGCAATATCTGGCTCTTCTAATTGAAATCACAGCGCGCCCTTAAAAACAACACACCGTCATTCGAACCCAGCACGCGCCGGATCGTCTTCGTGACGGGGCCCGGCGTCGAGATTCTCGACCTGGTCGGACCGCTCCAAGTCTTCGCCCGCGCATCGGAAATGCACTCCAGGGACAATCCTGGCTCGCCTCCAATCTATTCAGTCGAAGTCGTGAGCATTTCTCCGAGTCGGTCGCTGATTGCCAACTGCGGTGTGCGCTTGACCGCCGATAGGAGCTTTCGCGAAGTGCGCGGCAAGATCGATACGTTGCTCGTGGCTGGCGGCGACGCGATCGAGCAGAATGAAATCAATCCCGAAGCGGTGCGCTGGTTAAAAAGAATCTCCACACGAATCCGGCGAGTCGGCTCGGTTTGCACTGGCGCGATGCTTCTGGCACGCGCGGGTTTGCTCGACGGCCGCCGCGCCACGACTCATTGGAACTGGTGTCAGACCCTGATCAAACGTGCTCCGCGCGCGCGCGTCGATGCCGATCCAATATTTGTTCGTGATGAAAATGTTTATACGTCCGCCGGGGTTACAGCCGGAATGGATCTCGCGCTGGCGATGGTCGAGGAAGATCACGGTTCGCGGCTCGCTCTGCAGGTTGCGCGCAATCTGGTGCTTTATTTGCGGCGGCCCGGCGGCCAATCGCAATTCAGCGCCGCCTTATCACTGCAATTGACCGATCGAAAACCATTGCGCGAATTGGAAACGTGGGTGCTCGATAATTTGCAGAAACCGCTCAGCGTGCCGCTGCTGGCAGAACGCGTCGCGATGAGTCCGCGCAATTTCGCGCGCGTCTTTACGAAAGAAATGAAGACCACGCCGGCAAAATTTATTGAGCGCCTCCGCGTCGAAGCAGCGCGCCGTCGGTTGGAAGAAAGTCATAACAGCATGGAAATGATCGCGGGCGAATGCGGCTTCGGGAACGTCAATTCGATGCGCAACGTTTTTCAGCGCACCCTGAAAATCGCGCCTGGCCAATACCGTCGCCACTTTCGTCACGTGAAACACCCGCCTCGAAAAACGTAATCAGGCTGCGACGAATGCGAAGCCGCGTAAACGACATGATTTCTGCCACCCAAACGACGCCTTATACGCGGCGAAGCAACACCCAGGCTTTCAAAGCAGGAACGCAGAAAATTTAATCAGGAACCCAGGAAGGCAGGAATATCTTTTCCCGGGCGGTCGGTTCCTGATTTCCTGATTCGCAAATTCCTCAGGTCTGTAACAACTATTTCGTGAAGTTCTCCAGGGATCGCTGAATTGTGATTTCCTTGGGATCACAACAGCTCGCAGAGATCTCCAGTTCGTCTGCGCCTCCCTTTCCTCCGCCACTCCGTAGAATAATCTTCGCATTTTCCAAATCTTCCGCGGTGAATCCGTTTCGGAGGAGGACTTCCTTGGCCAAACCTACCTCGTTAAGTTTTACGGCTCTCTTAAGCTGGTCGCTGTCGTCTTTATTTTCGTGAATCCGGGCTTGGGCTTCATTGGCTTTTTTCTGCAGCGCTGCCGCGTCATCTCTTGACGGTGCGTCGGCAACGGATCTGTTTTTCTCTCCACTAGTCACTTGCGCCGGCATCGTCGCCGCAACAGCCAAGAAGCCGAGTGGTGCAAGGATCAAAGATAGGATGCATGTGCGAAGGAGGTTCATGGCGGGACAGGCTAAGGACCTCTGCTACCTAACCGCTGTCAATCCGAGAGACGAACTGTAGCCGGTGAGCCACAGGCGAAAATAAAATCAATTATTCAGCGACGGGCTGATCACAAAAGCCGATCGAACCTGAAGGCTTGGCGTTTCCGGGTAGATATTCAGACACCCGAAGCGAATGTCCAGCACCGCTTCGTTTGTGGGCGCATTCGGCACGGTCCAATCGAAATATTGCACCTTCGGATTACGCTGCTCTGTAAGCATCATGTAGATCGTCCTGCCGCCATCGATCGAAAGCAGAACTTCCGTCTCACACATCGTCAGGTCCACGCCTGGAAAGTCCGCCGTCCATTGAATCCTCACAACTTGTCCAGGAACCAAAACCTGCCCTGGGCTCGGCGAGATCAGGTTGGCACTGTATTGCCCTGGGTAAGGGCGCGCGAATACGGTGGGAGGCGATTGGGGAGCTAAAGCAAAAGCCAATGCAAGTAGCGCTAGAATGAATCGTGGAGTTTTCATGTTTTTACTCCATCCGAGTGAGCGTCAATTGTCAATAACAGTTTGCGCCGCAATCAGGCTCTTGATCGTTTTGTCGTTCGTCACGCCGTAAAAAATTCCACGCTGCCTCAAACGCATTCCATTCAGCCTCTTTTTGTGTGACACCCAGCCACCGACACCGACTT
>DATDAJ010000046.1:0-4861 GCA_036525475.1 Candidatus Udaeobacter sp. | reverse complement strand
TGCGCAAAAATCCGAACGTTTCGAACGTATCCCGTCTTGTACAGCGCCTTGATGTCCTCCTGCACTATTTCATTCGAATACACCTGGCCCACTTTTGTGCGCATCTGCGCCAGAATGCGTTCTTTGCTGATCGTTGCGGGGCCTGTGTATTGCACCTCCATGGCGCGGATGACGGGAGGTCCCGGAGCCGATGGTGGCGCCTGCCCCCGGACAATTACGACCGTAAAGAGTGTACAAAAGGAGGCGACCCAAATCGCAATCGGCGGGGGGCGCATCCATCCACAAAAACGTTGCATATGTTAGAAGCGCAGCTCCAGCAATTCAGACCCACGCAGGACAGGCGGCTATATCGGAAATAAGACCCCAATCGTCAAGGCGAGATTTTTCATTTGAATCCCGCGGAAGACCTCGCGTTCAACCTGCACGGTTCGTGTCCGCGAAACAGAACCATGCAGATTTATCGCGTGTGCTCGTCTTCTCAATGGGGTTTTTTTGTCAATTTGAGGGTTAATCCCTGCACGGTTGCAATATTGGCTTCTTCGCCTTTTTCTATCGGCGCATCGCTGACCGCGTTCCAGTATTCGCCTTCGACGAAGATCCTTCCGTTATGCGAATCAATTGGAGTCAACGCCGTCACGGTCCTTCCGATAAGCGTTTCTTTCCCCACCTTCACTGGCAACAGTTGCGCGCGCAGTCCTTTTCCAATGACGAAAATGAAGAACGCGGCGGTGACGAGTGTCGCAGGAATGATGAAGGTCAACGACAAACGAAAGAGTGGATCGGCGCGATCAAAAAGCATGAGCGAGCCGATTAAAAAGGCAATCACTCCGCCGACTGTGAGCACGCCGTGCGTGGGCGTGTAAAGATCAAATATGAAAAGCATCATTGCGAGCGCGATCAGGACGAGTCCAGCGACGTTGACCGGCAGGATCGCTGCCAGATAAAGCGCCAGAATCAACGCAATCGCTCCGACTACGCCGGGAAGAATTGCTCCGGGCGAACTCAGTTCACCGATAATTCCGTAGATCGCGATCAGCATCAGGATGAACATGACTTCTGGTCGCCACAGTTTTTGAAATACGCGCTCGGCCGGCGACATTTTAATTTCGCTCAGTTGCGCGCCGGCGGTGTTGAGAGGTTTGCCGTCCACAACGCGCCCGTTCAATTTTTGCAGCAGATCGGGCATATCGGTCGCGATCAAATCAATGACCTTCAATTCCAAGGCTTTCTGCGCGGTGATCGAAGCGCTCTCTTTTACGGCGGACTTAGCCCATTCAACATTGCGCTGGCGCTTGCCCGCAATGGTCTCCATGTAGCTGACGGAAAAATTCTCGAGCTTCTGCTTCATGGTTTCGTCCGGTTTTTCTTCGCCACCACTCGGAAAACCGCCGATGGAAACCGGATGCGCTGCGCCGATCGTAGTGGCCGGCGCCATTGCCGCGACATTGGCTGCCAGCGTGATGAAACAGCCTGCGCTGGTTGCGGTCGCGCCGGTGGGCGCGACGTAAACCACAACCGGAACTGCAGATCCGAGGAAGCTTTGGACAATTTTCTGCGTTGAGTCGAGCAGACCGCCCGGCGTGTTGAGCTGAATCACGAGGCACTGAACATTTTCCGCCTTGGCTTCCTGGATGCTTCGCGAAATGTAACTCGCTGTCGCAGGCCCGATCGCGCCGTCGACATTGATAAAGCCAACTTTCTCCGCCGCGAACACTGCCGGTGTCGCAATGAAAGCCAGCCAAAGAAAGACGCTGGCCAAAAGAATCTTCATTCGATTTTTTCGAGTCGCTGCACGGTCCTTCGTAAGCTCAAGCTCCTTTCATGGGGTGAAGCTTGATCGCGAGGTCTCCTACATTCGGCTTCACGATCTTCTCGTAATCGCTGTAGCTCATTTTTATCGCGTCAGTGTGCGTGCCGGCTTCGAACACGATGTAATCCTGTTCGGCTAAATGCTTGTCGACGTAAGTCGGCAGACCATAAAGATTCCCAAACGGCGGCATCGCTCCGATCGCGGTGTCTGAAAATAGTGATTTGAAGTCGTCTTCCTTGCCAAGCGAGACAGGTTTTCCGATCGCTTTCTCGATTTTGTCCAGATCGATGTGGTGATCTGCTGGCAACACGACCATCAAATGTTGATCGCCAGATTTCAGCATCACGACCTTCGCCTGATGCCGGCCCTTGACGTGTTCCGCTTGCGCGATCCGTTGCGCCGTGACCGCCTCGGAATGGCGCAGGATTTCGTACTGCACTTTGTTTTGATCCAAACAATCGATGAGTTGTTTCGGTATTTCCATAGGCACCTCCGGTGAAAAAGTATCACTTTCCCGAGCTATCTCTACTACTCGGAACAGTTGCTATTCTGTGTCCTCGCGTCCGAGGATTAGGGTAACGACCAGCCCCAGCAGACTTACAGCCGATACAATTCCAAGAACGCTCGGAACCCCGAATTTTTGTTTTAAGATTGGCAGAAAGAAAACGCCCAACGTCGCACCGAGCTTGGCAGTGCCTGCGGCGAATCCACCTGCAGTCCCGCGCAATTGCGTCGGGAATAATATCGGGGCGAGCGTAAACGTGGTCGAGTTAGGACCAGCGTTCATCAGCAAGTTAAACAGGATGAATCCGGCGAATACCAGCGGGATGTGCAAACCCGCGCTTGTTAGGCCAACAGCCGCCACCAATACCAACATGCCCGCACTCATGCCTGCGAAACCAATCGCCTGCATTCGGATGCGGCCGAATCGTGGAACTAACCAGATTCCGAGCAGGAAGCCGAATAGCAAAAACAAATCGATAATGGCGCTACCCTCTGCGAGAGCAAAATCGTGCGCGTTCAATCCACGGGTTCTACCGGAGATTTCGATCGCTCCGAGAATTGTCGGCGTAAACAATCCAACGCCGTACGTAGCAATATCCATCAGAAACCAGGGGATAGTTACCAGCGCCGTGCGCGCCCGATAACGACGCGAAAACAGGATCGGCAGCCCACCGGCTACGCGAGGAACCGGAGCTGCAAGCTCCTCGTGGTTGCCGGTAAGTTGCAACATTGCCTGTCGTTGCTCGGGAATGATCCGAATAAAAGCTTGCGCCGCCTCTGCAAATTTACCGCGAGACATCAACCAGTGCGGACTTTCTGGTGCCGACAAGCGTAATATAAAAAAGAGTAGGGCAACTGCGGTTTCTGTCGCCAGAAATAGCCGCCAAGCCTGAGTGCTTCCCGTCCTTAGCAAGAGCAGTGTGACCGCTGCCGCGAGCAGCATGCCGACAGATTGGCAGGCAATCGTGTCCACCATCATTCGCGCACGACCGGGCTTGGGCAGAATTTCGGAGATATAGCTGCTACCAACAGGGAAATCGATACCTACTCCGATCCCGACGAGCAGTTGTCCTATGAAGAGCATTGCCGGTCCATTGGCCAGCGCACTGGTACAGGCCCCAGCGGCAATGATGATCATGTCGGCAAGCATCAATTTCTTTCGGCCAAGATGGTCCGCCACTGGCCCGCCAACTCCCGCTCCAATGACAGCACCAAACACGAGGCTCGCCCCAATGAGACCGACTACGTCGGGTTGAATATGAAACCCGGCAATGACGATGGGCATCGCCACGCCGAGAACGAAAATGGCGTAGCCGTCGAGCAACGTGCCTCCGGTCGATAGCACCCAAAGCCATCGCTGAATCCTGTTCAGAGACGACTCATCCAGCAGGAGCGTCAGGCGTTGTGGTAGCGCGATCTCGGGCAACGTTAACGTTTCTTACTTCTGTCCGATTTCTCCTGATCGGCGGCCTGATGATATTTACGCCGAATCTCAGCAAGGTTCACGGTGGGCTTGGGAAATTGCATGTCCATATCTTCCATCGCCCGGACAATGATTTGTGAAATAGCCAGGTCCCTAAACCATTTATGGTTTGAAGGAATGATGAACCACGGAGAATGTTCGGTGCTTGTCTTGTTAAGGACATCCTCGAACGCCTTGGTGTAATCATCCCAAAATTCGCGTTCCTTGTAGTCGGATTCACTGATCTTCCACTGACGCGCCGGGTCATCCAGTCGTTTCTCAAACCGGGCAAGCTGTTCCTCTTTTGAAATGTGCAGAAAAAATTTGAGGATCGTCGTGTTGTTTTGCGTGGTGATCAGCTTTTCGAAATCGTTGATTTCATCGTAGCGCTTCGACCAGATTTTTTCCGGCACCAAGTCGTGAACGCGCGCCACCAGCACATCTTCATAATGGGAGCGATTGAAAATCACCACTGAACCTTTGGCAGGCACATGCGGATGCACGCGCCAGAGAAAATCATGCGCCAGTTCTTTCGGCGTCGGTTGCTTGAAACCAATTGAAACGCAGCCCGCTGGATTCATTCCGGTAAAGACGTGGCGGACCGTGCCGTCTTTGCCACCAGCATCGAGTCCCTGCAATACAACGAGAAGCGAATGCTCGTTCTCGGCATACATAAGGTATTGCAGTTCGTCCATTTTCTGGCGGTTCTTCTCAATCTCGGGCAAAGCTGACTTGCGTGATTCATGTTTCCCATGGTAATCGGGATCGATCTGTTTTAACCGGATTTTGGATGCGGGCTTCACCACAAATTTTTTTTGATAGTTGGACATGATCTTTTCTTTTTGATTTACCTCGCAGCCTTTTCCCTGCCTGTCGTTGACACTCGCAGCGGTTCGAAGAGCCATTGCTTCCATGAATGAGCAGGATCCAGAATGCGATAAAGTCCAAGTTTCACGATGTCCTGCACAATCATCCAAGCGATGTTGTAAGCCCACACAAAGCCAATAATTCCCCAAGGCAGTGGCGGCACGAGCCAGCCCTGGCTGCACATGAACATCGCGGCGATTTGCGTCGCCACGATCGCG
>DATDAJ010000045.1:0-3450 GCA_036525475.1 Candidatus Udaeobacter sp. | reverse complement strand
TTATCATGCAGCGCTTTGAAGCCGTCAGCCGTGTTGGATGAACCAGTGGTGTTGCTAAAGAGCGAAAACCAACCATGTGCCGTGTTGTCCGATCCGGTTGTGGTTAGATTGAGCGCGTCAACGTTCTCGGCCGCGCTGTTGCCATTGCCGCGGTCTTCAGAAGGTTGTCTCGCCTGAGCGACTGGCGAACAGGCCATCGCGACCGCGATGAGGATGAAACTGAACCCCGAATGCTGTCGGGGCCAGCCGATTGGTTTCTTCATGACTGCTTTTATGGTTGTGATTGCGTTTTCTTTAAGGTGCTTCTTCATTTTCTTGTTCTTACTTGGATTTTTTGATTTACTGTTTTTGTCGGTTTTGTGGTTTTTGCGCAGGTAGGTCTGAACCGAACTTGCGCATGGTGGAAAATGCCGGGCGCCCTTATGAAAGTCTTTAGTCGGGAGCTGAATTTTTCTGAATTGTTCTGAAAACAGCGATGCAGACTACCCGGGCTAACCTCTACGAATTCGGCGACTTCCGACTCGACACGGTCAAACGGCGGTTGCGACGACTCGACGGAACTCCGGTTCCGCTCACATCCAGGGTATTGGATACGCTCCTATACATGGTCGAGCACCACGACGCGGTCTTGGATAAGGAGCGAATCATGGAGGCGGTCTGGCCGGATTCAATTGTCGAGGAAAACAATCTCGCGCAGGCGATCTCGAAACTGCGACAGGTCTTCGGCGAAACCCCAGGGTCACACAATTACATCGTGACGGTCCCGGGCCGCGGCTATCGCTTTGTGGCCGAGGTTAAGGAGAAAATAGCCACGTCCCCTAAACCTGGCGACGCGGCAACGGCAGATGCAGTTTCCATTGCGACCCTCGAGAAGGCGGCAACCGAAGAGCTGGTTCAAAAATCAATCGCAGCGGTTCCCGAGCAGACAAGGCCGGCCGACTTCCGGACTTTTGAAGGACCGCCGATCGAGCAACCCCGAAGGCTTTCGGGGCTGCCTGGTAAAACTGCCTGGCTCTGGGCTGCGGGGATCTCAGTGGCGGCTTTCGTTGGCTTCGGAGCCTTGTTCCTGGCTCGCTATCACAGCCCGCCTGCCAGTGTACAGGCGCCCAGCTTCTTTTCCTCAACTGGCGGAATTTCATCTGAACCGGCGCCGATCCCTGAAAAGAGTGTTGCCGTGTTGCCGTTTGATAATCTCAGCGACGACAAACAAAACGCCTATTTCGCCGCGGGCGTACAGGATGAAATCATCTCAGACCTTGCGAGAATCGCTGAGCTCAAGGTGATCAGCCGCACGTCGGCGAACCTTTATAAGAGCGGAAACCCGCGCAATTCGCGTGAGATAGGGCAACAACTTGGCGTTGCCCATCTTTTGGAAGGGAGCATCCAGCGAATCGGCAACCGGGTCCGGGTTAACGCGCAGTTGATCGATACCCGAACTGACGCGCATTCCTGGGCGCAAATCTACGATCGGGATGTGTCCGACTTCTTTGCAATTCAAAGCGAAATCGCAAAGGCGATTGCTGGCCAGCTCCACGCCAAAATCTCCCTCGCGGAAAAATTATCCATTGAGCGAGCACCAACCGGCGACCTCAATGCCTTCGATCTCTACACGCGCGCCAAAACTCTTTCTCTGCCTGGGTTCTTTAGCAATGCTGGGAAAAAGGATTTGCTCGAAGCCACCGATCTGTTGAACCAGGCTGTCTCGCGAGATCCGGCGTTTTTCCGGGCATATTGTCAACTGGCTCGGAGCCACGACATTCTTTACTTCCTTGGCTACGATCGGACGCCTGCGAGGCTGGCTCTGGCTGAGGCGGCTATTCAGGCAGCGTTTCGCCTCCGTCCCGACGCGGGCGAAGCGCACCTTGCCCGTGCGGAAAATCTTTATCGCGGGTACCTCGATTATGACGATGCGTTAAAGGAACTGGAAATTGCTCATCAAACTTTGCCTAACGATCCGAGGATATTCGAGCTAATGGGTTTGATTCAAAGACGGCAGGGGCGGTGGGAAGAGTCCACACGCAACCTGGAACATGCAGTTGACCTCGACCCGCGCAACCTCTTCACGCTGTCGGCGATCGCCGACAGTTACCGGGATCTTCGGCGCTACGCTGACGCAAAATCGGCGTACGATCGCGCACTAGCCGTCGATCCCGATGCCATCAAGACGAAAGCAGCGCGTGCCCAAGTGGAAATGGATTGGAAAGGCGATACCAAGCCGTTGCATCAATTGATCGATTCAATTCGGGCTGCGAATTCCTTCGCGCTGCCGCAGGTCGCCGATACCTGGATGCTTTGCGCATTGGCCGAGCGCGACCCTGCCGCTGCAAAAGACGCCCTGATCGCCTCAGGAGAAAACACCCCCTTAAACAACGACGTTTTCCGGTTTAATCGACCCTTTGTGGAAGGCGTCATCGCGCGCATGACCAACGATTACGACAAAGCGCAGTCGGCTTTCACAACCGCGCGCACCGAACAAGAGAAAATCGTCCAGGCCCAACCAGACTACGGCCCACCATTGGTGGTGCTCGGTTTGATCGACGCCGCTCTTGGGCGCAAAGAAGAAGCGTTGCGCGAAGGCCGGCGTGCTGTCGAGCTTTTGCCCGTGGAAAAAGATTCAATCAAGGGGTCGCTCGTGATTGCGTACCTGGCAATGATCGCCGCGTGGGTGGGAGACAAAGATCTCGCTTGCGAACGCCTCGCCACCGCTATTCGCTACCCTGGCCCGCTCAGCTATGGCGAATTGAAACTCTTGCCGTTTTGGGATCCCCTGCGGGGCGATCCGCGCTTCGAACAAATCGTAAACTCGCTTGCCCCAAAATCGTGACGTGTCTGCCAACCACGCCGTAGCCTCCAGACTCGCCGGCTCGTCACGTCGTAGTCAGACCGAAGATGGAAGCTTACGCGAAGGCTGGTTGGCGAAGGCGGGTCACCTCGCTCGCACCAAAGTAGCAGTTTTGGTAACGCGAGACGTTAATAGGTTTCCAGCCAAACCGCCTGCCTCGCGAACCGAAACTTTTTGCGACCGAAATTTTTCCACCCCGCCTGGATCGCAAGCTCGCACATTTCGGCAAATGAAAATGCGCGCTGGGCGGAAAGACGCGCGTCAAAGCGCGTCATCGGTTCACGAAAAATGAGGGCCGTCAAAACGTACACGCCCGCCCGGAGTAGAAATCCGCGCCGCAAATCCGACACGAGCACAAATCTCTTCGATAATTCGCGACATCGCCGCAAAAGTTTTACGGCGTCATCATCGCTGAAATGATGAAGAACTAACGAACAAAGCGCGATGTCGTAGCCGTGGGGGGAATCCCATTCCAGAACGTTTGCTTCGTGGTAGGAAATTTCCGGGTAATCGGCGCTCAATCTCCGGGCAATTTCAAGCGTTGCAGCTTGCCGATCGACTGCGTCGACTTCGATTTGCGCGCCAATCCTTCGCGCGTGATCCACGAG
>DATDAJ010000044.1:0-4824 GCA_036525475.1 Candidatus Udaeobacter sp. | reverse complement strand
GTCGATCTTCTCCGAAAGCGGCGAGGCAGACGGCACCAGAGGCGACCGCAGCGAGAGGCCAAGATATTTCGTCGTCAGATCCATCGGTCAACTTTCGTGCACTTAGACACGAAAGTAACACTGCACCGACTCGTCAAGGAACAACCGTAAATGGCCGCATCATATCGTTGTCCTCGTGTTCGACGATGTGGCAGTGATAGACGTATGTCTGCGGCGCAGTAACGCCAACCGGGAGATCATACTGTGCCCGGATTGTGGTTAACTCGCCAGGATTCGCTTTCACCGTATCCTTGAACCCGCGCTCGGTCGGTTCGGGCGGCTGCATCGGTCCCGTGGCGAACGGAGTTGGATCGATTCCACCCGGCACGCCGTTGGGACCACCATAAGCCTCCTCATAGGCTTCCACATCGAACGGTGTACGCCCGACCACCTGGAACGTAACAAGGTGGCTGTGCATTGGGTGCGTGTCTCCGGTCATGTTGATGTAAACCCAGTCCTCAATTGTTCCGACCGTTGGCGTCTCTGTTGCCGGTTCATCGAAGCGCACTGCGTTCAGATTCAAGAACCATTCCACCTCCTCAGGGTCGATCTCGTTCAGCGTGATGTAACGTGTATTGACCGGGCTGCCCAGGTTAGCCGCGCGCCCGGGGAGACTCGATGGAATAGAAGTCGGTCCCGGACGAGAAACCGTCGTCCCGACGCGAATTTGCATCACCTGGGGCAATTGTGGAGCTGGATTCGAGACTGGCCTCGGCGGCCTGTGATTCATCAACACCAGCGTGTGGCCCGCCAATCTGCTGAAATCAACAAGCACATCGGCTCGCTCGGCCGGAGCCAGCACCAAACGCCTGGTCCGCACTGGAATATCCCACATGCCACCTTCTGCTCCGACCTGCCAGAAGTCTGAGCCGCCGAGATCGAGATTCAGGATGCGCGCGTTGCAGCCGTTCAAGATACGGAAACGGTACATGCGCGGTTCGACATTCAGATATGGCCAGACCTTGCCGTTGACCAGCATCACGTCGCCGAAATACTCGCCGACCCAAGTCACTCCTTCGATGTCGCTCGTTGGATAAAAGAATTTTCCGTCTCTGCTGAATTGACGATCCTGGATAACCAGCGGAATTTCGTACGCGCCGCCCGGAATGCCGATCGGATTTGGTTCTAAGCCGGTGTCGTACTGGTCGCGAAGAATGTAGGCAGCGGCCAGTCCTGCAAAAACGTTGAGACGCGTCGCACCGAGGCCATGATCATGGAACCAGAGAAGCGACGCCGGCATCTGCGGCAATTGATTGCTGTAGTGGACCATCTGTGTGTCGCCAGGGCCGAAACCGTTTGGCGTGATGGCGGGGTTGCCGTCGCTGTTAGCGTCAACGAAACCGCCGTGCAAATGCGTCATCATGCGCACTTGATCGCCGAGCGGCGTGAGCCGCGTATCGACCGGAATCCAATCTGGGTATGTGAATGGCAGAGCACTGGTGTAACTCACATCAAGCGGCGTACCGCTCTGCGCGACAACCGCCATGCCAAACGACCCAGCCTGGCCACCGAGTCCGGAACCATCGTCATACGCCCAGAACGGCGTCGCCGGGAGGTTGGGATGCAGTTGCCGTGCAATCTCTCTTTGCGTGAACGCGTACTGATTCATTCCACTTGGCGTGGCGACCACAATTCCCGCGCCCGGCAACGGCAGCGGCTGGATATACTTGGTTAAGAGGCTCCGCGCTGGTCTGGTCGCAAACGCTTGCCGCAGTGTCCACGGTAGGGACAGAGTAGCGCTGGCTGCTGCCCCACATTTAAGAAAAGATCGTCTCGTTATCATGGCAACTATTGTGACGGACGACATTGCGCTGGCTCCGCGTAACTTGTGAAATACTGGTCGCCTTTTGCTGCGCTTCTTCTCCGAGTTTCGCATTCTCTCAGCAGAGTTCGCGTGCAGAGCAGTGTTTGCCTGCGATTAGTTTCCGAGTAATCCTCTCAGCTTTCAGTTATGCCCGATCGCGCTTATCTCCATCCAATTGACCCGGAATTGCTTCCCGGTGCACGCAATGCGATCGACACATGTCTGCGACTCAAATCGCAGGAGCGAATTACGATTATCACGGACACGGCCGCCCGCGGCATCGCAGCGGCGCTGCAATCGGAAGTGGAGCGGGTTGGATCGGAATACAGTCTTTTTGTGCTGGAGCATCACGCGCGACGGCCGCTCTCATACATGCCTGAGATCATTCTCGACGACCTCGCGCTGTCGCAGGTGTCGATTTTCGCCGCGCAGAGCCAACCCGGTGAACTCGTCGCACGTACCGAGATGACCAACGTGGTAAATCATCACCACATCCGTCACGCTCACATGGTGAATATCAATCGCCAGATTATGCTCGAAGGCATGCGCGCCGACTTTTGCGCAATCGACAAGCTAAGCCAGCGTTTGGTCGAACTGGCGCGTCAAGTCGATCGCATCACCTGCAAAACGCCCCACGGTACCGAATTCGTAGCGGAGCTTTCGCCAAAACTAAAGTGGCTCAAAACCAGCGGCATCATTGCACGTGACAAATGGGGCAATTTGCCCGGCGGCGAAATTTTCACCGCGCCCATGAACACCAACGGCGTGTTTGTGGTGGACGGCGTGGTCGGCGATTATCTGTGCGAACGGTTTGGTGATCTGCAATCGAATCCACTTACGATTGAGGTCGAAAATAATCGTATTCGAGCGCTGCATTCGGAAAACAAGGATTTACGCGACGAATTTCGGGCTTACACGAACACTGACGAAAACAGCGACCGCGTCGGCGAATTTGCGATTGGTACAAACACCGCCTGCACGCACGTCATCGGACACATTTTACAGGACGAAAAAATTCCCGGAGTCCACATCGCGTTTGGTCATCCCTACGCCGAACATACCGGCGCAAACTGGGCCTCCAAAACGCACATCGACTGCGTCGGCCGCGATTTCGACATCTGGTTCAATGGCCAGCAGGTAATGCGGGAAGGGAAGTTTTTGATATAATTCGCCGTATGATTGTTGATGTCCGTGAACGCCTCGTAGCAGCTCCTTTCGTACCGTTTGTCATTCGCACTTCGGACGGCCGAGAATATTCCGTTCCGACAGCTGATCACGCCTTTATTACCCCACGCGGCAACCGTGTTATCGTAGTCGCTGACAATGGTGCCCCCGCTGTTCTCACCCCTCTTCACATCAACAGCGTAATCGACCAGCCAAACGGCGGATAGCGACTGGCGGATCATCAGGTGGATCCGAATCTTCGCGCCGATTTCAACGCCGACTTTACGTCGGAAAAATACGACGCTCTGGCGCGGTGCGTGAATGAAACGGAGAAATGGCCGGCAGATTTCCGTATTTCCGAGACACCGATTTTCTTAACCCGCGAGTTCACCGACGAAGTAACGCGCGCGGCGAACGAGATTGTAGCGGCGACGCGAACGCCGGAATTTGTCAAACACTCGGCGATGGCGGTTCCGAAGGACTTCGAAGTGCCTAACGAATCAGCTCACCCAAGTTTCCACGTGGTCGATTTCGCAATTTGCGCGGAGGGAGATCGGTTGACACCTCGCTTAATCGAATTGCAGGCATTCCCCAGCTTGTTCGGTTTTCAGTTGGTGCTCTTGGATTGCATCCGCAAAGCGTATTCAGTCATTCCGCGCAATTGGACCTCCTCATTTGGTGGAATTAAAGATGCCGCGTATTTCGAATTTCTGCGGCGCACCATCATTGCAGATTCACCGCCAGAGAGTGTGGTATTGCTCGAGATCCAGCCGGAAAAACAAAAAACCCGCGTGGACTTTGCCGCTACCGAAACGTTTCTCGGCATTCGACCGGTTTGCGTGACCAAAATCAAAAAGCGCGGCCGGCAATTATTTTACGATCATCAAGGGCACGACGTGCGGATCGAACGAATTTATAATCGCGTCATCTTCGACGAACTGAGTCAACGGCACGATCTGAATTTACAGTTTCGTTTTCAGGATGATCTCGATGTGACGTGGGTCGGTCACCCGAACTGGTATTTCCGGATCAGCAAACATTCCCTGCCGTTTCTCAAAACCGAACACACGTCGCCAACGTTTTTCGTTGATGAATTTCCATCCGACGAAGACGTCGGAGATTACGTGTTGAAACCGCTTTATTCATTCGCCGGCCACGGCGTGGACATGGAGCCGACGCCGGAAAAGATCGCAGCTTTACAGAATCCGCATGAATGGATTCTGCAGAGGAAAATCGAGTACGCCTCGTTTGTGCCGACGATCGACGGTCACAAATCGAAGGCCGAGATCCGGATGATGTTTGTATGGCCGGATCAGGATCGCGATCCTACGCTCGTGAACAATCTAGTCCGAATGAGCCAGGGCAAAATGATGGGGGTCGATTTCAACATCGACAAGACCTGGGTGGGCGCCAGCATCGCACTGCACGGAGGGTAGCGCACGCGTCTCGCGTGCTGGCGAGCGCGTCCCGCGATCGCGAACTTTCCTGTCAGTTCATTCGTGTTGGCGTAGCGGAGTTCGGCGAAAAAGTTCGTGCCGGCGCGACGCCGAAAGCAGCACGCGGCACGCGCGCAGTACCCAATCGCCGATTACGCGGGTTCCGTTGACACCGTTGCTTCACCGGAGCCTTGCTCGAACGCCTGCTGCACCGCGCGCCATGCCAGCATGGCGCACTTCACCCGCTGCGGGAATTTTCGAACGCCTTGCATCACGCGCAGATCACCCAATGTCTTCGGAGCTTCGCTCGTGTCGGCTGTCACGAGATGATGAAATGCTTGGAGCATTTCCATTACTTCCTCCCGGCTTTTGCCTTTCAAT
>DATDAJ010000043.1:0-2905 GCA_036525475.1 Candidatus Udaeobacter sp. | reverse complement strand
TTCAACTTCTTGAACCGCGTGAGTTACCTGCTCAGAGGTGACGTGACTTTGTTGCGGCGCGGCAGCGCAAAACGGCGCCGCCAGGATTAGCAACGATGCTAAAACTCGAACGATTGAACGACTCCTTTGCATATTGATGCTCAAGCAGTGACGGCTTCCCAGCCATCAAGTCAAGATTGATTGGCTGTAGTGTGCGCTGTCCTCAGCGCATAACGCACCCTGTAGCGCTCGCCCTGTGGGCGACGCTTTCACTCGTCCGTGTCGACATCCACGTTGCGCTTCCCACAGGGAAGCAGCTACAGCGGGTGTCGGCAATATTAGGCCGGAAAGGAAGCCTCGATGAGGGCAGCGAAAGCCAGAGGGGCGAAATCACAACCCGATCGGATGTCTGGCATCGAAGCCCTTCGGTGGGCGGTAAGCCGCGTACCAACGCGGCGCCCATTTGCCGGTGTAGTGATCAAATGGCGTGGTATCGAGTCGCAGCCCCGCTATGACTGCGAACGTGTGACCTTCGCGCGCGTATATGGTGATCCATTTGCCAGGACCGCGCTCGCCGTAGCTGCGAAACTCGGTTGAACTCATCGGGGTGCTGATCAAACCAGCCGCAGCCAGGACATAGGAGATTGTGCCGGAACAATCGTAACCGTGGTCTTTAAATGATTTGTGGCCGCCACCGTAGCGATAAGGTTTTGACCGAAGTTGATTCGCCGCCCATATCGCGCGTTTCACCGAAAGGGGTGCCTTCTTCGGTGCGGCGGCATTCCCGAATCGAAGACGCGCACCTTTACCCGATGCAACAGGTCCGGAACTCGGAAAAAGATCGGCCGATGCCGATGGAAGGATCAATCCTGAGATGACAACGGTTAGCAGGATTTGACGCTTGACCGGATAGATAAATTCCTCCGGGTCCGTCTTTTAACGAAAGAAAGTGGCGGATGAAAGGAAAATTTTACAAGCTTTGGTGGATCGTCTTGCCTGGCCCGCCGTAGTTCGAAACGAAGGCGGCTCCTCAAGACGATGGCAGACCAGTCGCCAAAGACGCAATATCAGGCGGCGAAGCCGCGTTTCCAACGCGTTGAGCGTAAAGCTCCGTGGGAGCCGCTCCTTTACGGAGGACAACGCGTTCCACCAAGGAAATTTTGTGATAAACTGCCAGCATGATCCGCGCGATCGCGTTGCCGGTGATGTTTCTCACCAGCGCGATAATCGCATTAGCTGCGGATCAACCGAATTCTGACGAGCCTGGTGAGTTCGATGTTGAGCCGCCGATATTAAAGCAAAATCTTTCCGATGAACTCGCCGAGGCTGCGACGCCCGACGGTGATGTCGCCCGGTGCGAAAAGAAACTGGAGCGTTCTAAACGAAATGCCGCCGGCGCGGAACGCCTGTGGAGGATCGGTGTGCTCGCGAAGGTCGAAGTGGAGCAGCGAGCATTGAAGGTGGTGAAATGCGAGGCTGAAGTGGCGAGCGCGCGAGTCGTCCAAGCCAAAGGAGCAGTCGCCGAGCAGGAATCTCGCGTTGCGTCTGGTGAAGCCACAAAACAAGAGCTGGAAGTGGCGAAAACAGCGCTCGCGCAATTGATCGAAGCCGAGGGAAAAGCATTAGCAAAACGCGAGAGCGCCGAGCTTGAATTTGCTGAAGCAAATCTGCGGCGTCAGCAAAGATTGCTTAGGCTCGGCAGCGCGCACAAATCCGACGTCACTAACGCGGAAGAAAAACTCGCCGAGCTGAAGGGGCCAAAGAATTAGCTCAAAAAATTGTAGGGCGTTTGTGTCAAACGCCGATCCAATTGTTTGGCGTCTGACACAGACGCCCAACAAGCGACCTAGTATCCTGCTGCCATTCCGTCTTTGCGTGATTCGCTGGCGCCGACGTAAACGCGCCTGCCATCATGCATTTCGACTTTGATTGCTTGGTAACCACCGTAACCGCCTACGTCGAAACGCACGTCGTGACCTTTCTTTCGCAGTTCGCGGACCGTCTCGTACGGAATACCGCTTTCGACTTCAACGTATCCACCTGAAGCGTTCATTTTTTCGCCGGTAGGTTCGTTGTCGCCTTCATGCTGCCAGCGGGATGCGTCCCCGGCTTCCTGCACATTCAAACCAAAATCAATCTGGTTTGTGAGCACCTGTACGTGACCCTGCGGCTGCATGCCGCCGCCCATGACACCGAAAGCTTCCCACGGTTTGCTGTCTTTCATCACGAATCCTGGAATAATGGTGTGAAAAGGGCGCTTACCGGGTGCGTAAACATTCGCATGTTGCGGGTCCATCGAGAAAAGCTCGCCACGATCCTGAAACATGAATCCCAAGCCGGGCACGACGATACCGCTGCCCATTCCGCGATAATTGCTTTGTATCAGCGACACCATGTTGCCTTCATCGTCCGCGGTGCACATGTAAATCGTGTCGCCATCATCGATAAGCGAACTGGAGCCGGCCCGCCCTCGGGCCGATATCTGAACAGAGCGACGCGGGGGCGCGTCGGCTCCATTTTGCGGATTGCCGGCTTCGACCTGTTTGGCCGTGTGGTTCGGATCAATCAATTTGCGACGCTCTGCGGCGTATTGCTTCGAGAGAAGCCCGGCCAGAGGAATCTTCGCAAAATCCGGATCTGCATAAAACTTCGCTCGATCGGCCCACGCGATCTTCTTTGCTTCGATCATGACGTGCAGCGTCTCGAGTGAATTGCGACCCATGGCGCGCAGATCGAATCCTTCGAGAATGTTCAAGATCTGCAGCGTTGCGATGCCCTGACCGTTCGGCGGCAGTTCAAACACGTCATACCCGCGATAGCTCACCGAGACGGGCTCGACCCACGTTGAGGTATGCTTCTCGAAATCGGTTTTTCGCACGAACCCGCCATTGGCACGCATAAACGCGTCGATCTTGTCAGCGATCTC
>DATDAJ010000042.1:0-2241 GCA_036525475.1 Candidatus Udaeobacter sp. | reverse complement strand
GGTACGTTTCGTTAGCTTCCATCACAGCTGCGGTCGTCCTACCAATCGTGATTCTTGTAGTCAGCTCACATGGTCAAAACACCGGAAAACCGTTAGTTTATGCTTCCGCCTGCGTCGCGGCAGTTGTCATTTGGCGTCATCGCTCAAATCTTTCGCGGCTGATGCGCGGCACCGAACCGCGCTTTACTAGAAAATGAAAATTACGAACACGGCAGTTATAGGTGCCGGCGGTTGGGGAACGGCGTTAGCTGGTCTGTGGGCAAAAGGTGGTCGAAAAATTGTCCTCTGGGGCCACAACGCGGATCGAATCGCACGAATGCGAAAGACCCGCGAAAACAGCGATTATCTTCCCGGGCTACAGCTTCCTGATTCAGTGCACATGACCCAGGAACTGAGTGATTGCGCCGATGCTGACCTGATCGTGCTTGCGACGCCGTCTACCGCATTGCGCAACATCACAGCGCACTTGGCGAAAGTAATTGGCCCCACTCATGCGGTATTGCTGAGCTGCACAAAAGGGATTGAACATGGCAGCGGGATGAGGATGACCGAAATCCTGCGCGAAACTTTCCCGGAGAATAAAATCGCCGTGTTGTCCGGTCCAAATCTTGCGACCGAAGTCGCCAGAGATCTTCCGACCGCGACTGTGATTGCGTGTGACGACGGCGATTGCGCGGCGACGCTGCAGACCACGTTGGGAAGCCCACGCTTTCGCATTTACACCAGCCTCGATGTGGTCTCGGTTGAGCTGGGCGGTGCATTGAAAAACGTGTTCGCCATCGCCGCGGGAATCAGTGACGGTCTGGGACTTGGCGACAACGCCAAAGCAGCACTGGTCACCCGATCATTGGCTGAGCTGGTTCGGTTCGGAGTAGCCTTGGGTGGGACGGCGAATGCTTTTTATGGCCTAAGCGGCGCGGGTGATCTGATATTGACCTGCTACAGCGAGCGCAGCCGGAATTATACCGTCGGGCAACGGCTCGGGCGAGGTCAACCGTTGCCGGAAATTACAGCCTCCATGAAAATGATCGCGGAAGGCATTCCGACAGCGCGAAGCGCCTGGGAATGCGCACGGCGCTTGAATATTGCCACGCCTATTACCGATGAAGTGTACTCGATCTTATATAAACAGAAAAAACCGGCGGTTGCCTTGGAAGAGCTGTTAAAGCGCGAGCCAAAGCCTGAACAGGCATAGCCACGCAAGCTTCAACGACCTATTTATCTGGCCGACCTCCAGCTTGCTGGCTTGCTTCAGCATATCTTTTGCAGAATTCGCCGATAACGGCCGGGTATAGTTCGTGCTCAAGGACTTGAATCCGAGCATGCAGGCTCTCCGGCGTGTCGTTAGGCAAAATTCTTACCTCTTTCTGTGCAAGTACTCGTCCGTGATCGATTTGTTCGTCGACGTAATGCACTGTGCAGCCGGTCACTGTTTCGCCCGCGACAATAGCTTGTTTCCATGATTCAAGTCCTGGGAATTTAGGCAGAAGCGATGGGTGAATGTTAATAATGCGACGCGGGAACGCCTTCAGCATTGGTTCATGCAAGACCCGCATGAAACCGGCGAGAACGACAAGTTCGATACCGGCATCGCGCAACATTTTCACGAGCTGCTCTTCCATTGCCGGCTCCAAGCGCGTACGAAACCTGCCCGGCGGCAAATACGCATTCGCCACACCAAACTCCCGCGCGATATCAAGGATCGGTGCATCCAGCACATCTGAAATCACGAGGCGCGTTTCCGCAGCGAGATCGCCTGATCGGATGCGCTCGAGGATCGCGCGGCAGTTACTTCCCTTCCCGGAGCCGAGAATTCCAATTGGCAGGTGTTTCATCTGAGTCGCTTAGTTTTCTTACTCCTTCCCTTACAAATTCGCTCGATCAATCCGGAAGTTGAATACCCTGTCTCCAACGGGATGAGGCGAATCGCCGCTTCAATTTCCTTCAATATTGTAAGCTCTTCTTCATTCAGTGTCCGCGGGGTGTAATCGCCGCCTTTGACATAAACGGCAGGGTGGACCGCAGCGAGAAACTTCGCGGCCCGGATTTCTGGAAAAATCGTGACCAGATCGACGCATGCCAAGGCGGCGAGAATCTCCGCGCGCTCACTCTGGGTTGTGATCGGGCGCCCTGCTCCTTTTAACTCGTGGACAGAACGGTCACCGTTCAATCCTACAACCAGAAGATCGCCGAGCGCTCGTGCCGCCTGCAAATACCGCACGTGCCCAACGTGCAGCAGAT
>DATDAJ010000041.1:0-9858 GCA_036525475.1 Candidatus Udaeobacter sp. | reverse complement strand
GACACGCGGATCAATCGAGGGCATGTCAGTGAGGGGATAGCTGCTCTGGAAGGTGGTTATACCGGAGGCAGCGCCCGAGTGGCGATGGACGGATTTGTTCCCTTTTGGGGACGAATGTTGTTACGCGGGTTTTCGTCGGTTTATTTCGGCCTGAACCTTGGGGCCGGCGCATTTCTTTTCACTACCCGTCGCAATTTCGATGTCATTGGCGGATTCGACGAACAGTACTTTGCTGGTGAAGAAGTTTATTTTTCCCTCGAGCTAAAAAAGCTAGGCCGCTTCAAAGTGCTGCGCGAACCGGTTGTTACTTCAGGTCGGAAATTGCGCATGTATCCAGCCAAACAGTTTCTTCGCGAGTTCTTTGGCGCAATCGTCCGCGGTCCCCGTGGAGTCCGTTCGCGTGCAAAGCTCAGTCTTTGGTACGACGGCAAACGGGAAAGGCATCCAGCTTAAGAACACGCGACTGGTTGCAGGCGCGGCCGGTTTGTGCGGTTGCGAAGATGGGTTCTTCGGCTACAATAGGCGCTTCGTTATGGCCGAGAGCAACCAAACGTCGGATCTCAAGGAGTTCCAATTGCATGACAAAGATACCGGCAGCGCGGATGTGCAAGTCGCACTTCTCACGCACCGAATCGAGCATTTGACTGAGCACCTTAAGATTAACCAGAAAGATCATTCGTCGCGCCGCGGCTTACTCAAGATGGTCGCGCAACGACGGAGCCTGCTCGATTATTTGAGCAAAACGGAAGCTGATCGTTACAAGAATGTGATCGAAAAGCTGAACTTGCGGAAATAATCGGAGCGATCATTCGACGGGTTCGCTCGAAGCCACAACTAAACTAAAGAGACAATCAGCAGTCCAGGCGTACAATCACCTTGGATTTTAGGTTTTAGTTTCGCGTCCGCCGCGGCGGACAACGGGTTTAAAACCTACAGTCGAGGTGACCGCCTGGAACCGCGAATCCAGGAAAATAATTATGCAACAAAAGGTCACCGCCAAAATTGGCGGCAATGAAATATCTATCGAAACCGGCAAAATCGCCAGGCTCGCCGATGGCGCAGTTATCGTCACGTGCGGCGACACCACCGTGCTTGTCAGCGCGGTTTCGGCCCTGGCAATCAAAGAAGGTCAGGATTACTTCCCACTGACCGTTGATTACCGCGAGAAAGCGGCTGCCGTCGGAAAATTCCCGGGCGGCTATTTCAAACGGGAAGGCCGTCCTACGGAAAAGGAAACGCTCACTTCGCGAATGATCGATCGGCCTTTGCGGCCGCTTTTTCCGAAGGGATATTTTTACGACACCCAGATCATCTCGATCCTGCTCAGCGCCGATGGGCAGAACGATCCCGACATTCTTGCCATCAACGGTGCCTCCGCCGCGCTGTGTATTTCGGACATTCCTTTTGCAGGCCCGATTGGAGCGGTGCGCGTCGGTCGTGTTAACGGTGAGTTCGTAGCCAACCCGACACATGACGAGCGCGCCCAGAGCGATCTCGACCTTATTTACGTCGGCACGGAAAACGAAGTGATCATGATCGAAGGCTCGGCAAAGGAAATGCCGGAAGCTGAATTTACGAAAGCGCTCGAGTTCGCGCACGGGCATGCGCGTGAGATGATTCAGGCCCAGAAAGACCTGGCCTCGAGAGTGACTAAACCAAAGCGTGACGTTCAGTTGCTCCACGTGAATCAAGAGATGGTGGATATCGCCCGCCAGGTTGCTGGCGATCGACTCGAACAGGTGCTCCGCACTGAAGGCAAAAGCGCGCGCACAAAAGCGATCGGCGCCCTGCGAGAGGAGGTCAAGACTGCGATTCTTCAAAAATTTCCCGAAGCAGATTCGTTTGCGATCTCTCAGGCATTCGAGTTTGTCGAAAAGAAGATGTTTCGCGCCAGCATTCTGGAAAAACAGCAACGCGTGGATGGACGCGGCTATCACGATTTGCGCCCGATCACGTGCGAAGTAGGCGTGCTGCCGCGAGCACATGGCTCATCGATTTTTCAACGGGGCGAAACTCAAGCACTCGCGCTTGCGACGCTGGCTCCCATCGAAGAAGCACAGATGATTGATGCGTACGGCGGAGGCGAACAATCAAAGCGCTTTATTCTGCATTACAATTTTCCCCCGTTTAGCGTCGGCGAAACGGGGCGGACAGGCGGGCCTGGACGACGTGAAATTGGCCATGGCGCGTTGGCCGAGCGTTCGCTAGAACCGGTCGTGCCGAGCGAAAACGACTTTCGTTATGCCATTCGCATTTCCAGCGAGATCATGGAATCCAACGGCTCGACATCGATGGCCAGTGTGTGCGGCGGAATGCTCGCACTGATGGACGCAGGCGTGCCGATGAAGGATATGGTTGCCGGAATCTCAGTCGGCCTGGTCACTGAGGCCGGCGATGACGGGCAATTGAAACGCTACGAATTGCTAACCGACATCATTGGGTCCGAAGATCATTACGGCGATATGGATTTCAAGCTTTGCGGAACGGACGCAGGCGTGACGGGTTTTCAGCTTGACCTGAAACTACCCGGTGTCGCTCACAACATCATGACCGAAGCGATTCAACGTGCGAAAGAAGCGCGTACGAAGATTCTCGAGATCATGCGTAGCACGCTGGATCAACCGCGGACCGAGTTGTCGAAATACGCGCCGCGAATCGAGACAATTAAAATCAATCCGGAGAAGATCGGCGCGCTCATCGGGCCCGGCGGCAAAACCATCAAGGGCATTGTCGCGGAAACCGGCGCCGAAATTAACATCGAGGACGACGGCTCAGTGCACATTTACGCAACGACTGGCGAGAGCATGGCGCGCGCGAAAGAAATTATCGGCGGGATGACCCGCGAAATCGAGATTGGGCAAACCTATCAGGGACGCGTCGTCACGACGAAGGAGTTCGGGGCGTTTGTTGAAGTTTTCCCAGGCAAAGATGGCTTGGTGCACATTTCCGAACTCGCGGATTTTCGCGTGAAACGCACTGAGGACGTGGTCAAGATTGGCGACATGATTTGGGTCAAATGCATCGGTATCGATGACAAAGGCCGCGTAAAACTTTCGCGCAAGGCGGCGCTGAAAGAACGCGCTGAAAAAGAAACAGGCCAGGTTTTGGAGCCAATAGCGGAGCGAGATGTTTCAAACGATGCGCTGTAATCGCCCGGCGGCGATTTTCGATCTATAGGTCGCGTAAACCCCGTGGGCCGAAGACAGCGCACTGTACACCGCGGTACGGTCTAGTTGACAATGTCCGGCACGGATGGAGTAAAATGGGGTGAGCGAGTCATGATTACCCCGGTGCGAGTTTCTTACGCAGTGCTCGCCGCAACAATCATTCTGGCGGGGATTCTTCATCTTGGCGCGCCGCTGCTCGTTGTCTTGTTTTCGTATTTTGCATTGCGCCAATTATATTCTTTCACCCGAAGAAAATGGCTGGCGCTGGCGTTGTTCATCATCGCTGTTGTTGGGATTGGGGGCGCCGGGGTTTATTTTACCCGCGCGGCCATTTTGGCGTTGCCAGATGTGGCGGATACCTCGATACCTTCGGCCAGCGCATGGGCTCAGAAGAGGTCGATTGAGTTGCCGTTTACTGATTTTGAAAGTCTGAGGCAGGTGGTGGTCAGCACGCTTGGGGAGGAAGCGAATTACCTGCGCAACGTTGCAAACGTTGCCAAAGCCACGACCACGCACGTGGTCTTCAGCATTCTTGGAATCGTCGCTGCCGCGAGCCTCTTTTTCAAAACCGGGCTTGATCCCTACCGGGGCACGCATCGGGTGAAGAATAATCTTTACTCCATTTGCTGCGATCAAGTCTCGAGACGATTCCGCGATTTTTACCGAAGCTTTGCGACGGTCATGGGCGCGCAGATCACCATTTCTCTCATCAACACGGCGTTGACTGCGATCTTTCTTCTGGCAGTTCGCATGCCGCACGCGCCGTTGCTCATTGCCGTCACATTTCTTTGCGGGCTCGTACCGATCGTCGGGAATCTTGTCAGCAATACAATCATCGTCTTTGTCGCGTTGACGATGTCCGTAAAGCTGGCGATTTCCGCGCTGGTCTTTCTCATCGTGATTCACAAGCTCGAGTATTTGCTGAACAGCAAGATTATAGGGGACCGGATTCGCAATCCTGTTTGGCTCACGTTAATCGCTCTGATCCTCGGCGAACGACTCATGGGGATCCCGGGCTTAATCCTCGCGCCGGTAGTATTGAATTATTTGCGCGTGGAAATGCTGACCGTGGAGGTGCCGGCTCGGCACGAAGAAGTTGAAGTTTTGAGCCGTTGAACAGTTAAATCGGCGCAGCGCATCGGTTGCAACGCTTCAACGCTTCGCGCATTCAACCATGACCTAAGCTTATGAAAGCGGGTTTTCTTGAAAAACTCATCGAGCGCCTCGGCCGCATCGGGCCGGAAGATGTGCAGAATTATTTTCTGCGCCTGGCGCAAGAGAAAGGTTTCCTGGAAACCGTTTTTAATGCCATTCAGGAAGGCATCATCGTGACCGATTCGAAAGGCCGAATCACTTACCTGAATGATGCGGCTTGCGGCTTATTTGGACTCGAGGCTGGCGAAGCAATCGGTAAACGGCTGGATGAACGCATTGGAGGTCTCGATTGGGAATCGCTCACTCGAAGCGGCGGCCCAGTCAGCCACGACATGGAAATCTTCTATCCGCAAAATCGGTTCATCAATTTTTACGTTGTCCCGCTGGTGATGGAACAGCGCGAATCGCCTGTAGCCGGAGGCGGCTTGTCCGCCGTAGCCTTGGCGAAGGGGGATGATTCCGGCCAGCCGGCGCCAACGATCCCGACTACTCCAGAAGAGGTTGGGCATGTAATCATCCTGCGCGACATCACTGAAAGCCGCCGGACGGCCCAGCAAACAATTGAGTCGGAACGTTTGAATGCATTGAGGCTGTTGGCCGCGGGTGTCGCGCACGAAATCGGTAATCCGCTCAACTCACTGCACATTCATTTGCAATTGATGGAGCGCAGTGTGCAAAAGCTGCACGACGGTGAAAAAGCGGAGCTCGAACAATCGATCGACGTCGCTCTTTCCGAAGTCAACAGGCTGGATTCCATCGTCACGCAATTCTTGAAAGCCGTCCGGCCATCACGTCCGCAACTGCGGCCGGAAAATGTAAACATGATTGTCGAAGAAGCGGTTCGCTTTTTCATGCCTGAGCTTCAGGACCGCGAGATAGTCGTTGAACAAGAGTTGCGCTCGGACCTGCCATTGCTTCAGCTCGATCGCGATCAGATGAAGCAAGCGTTTTACAACGTGATCAAAAACAGCGTCGAAGCCATGCATCGCCACGGCACGTTGCGCATTCGGACTGATTTAGCCGATACGCATGTGATCGTCCGATTTGTCGATAGCGGCGGCGGAATGTCGGCGGAAAATTTGAGTCGCGCATTTGAGCCTTATTTCACAACCAAATCATCCGGCAGTGGGCTTGGATTATTGATTGTACGCCGCATCGTGCGCGAGCACGGCGGCGAACTCTCCATCGAGAGCAGCCAAGGTAGAGGTCTTACCGTGACGATTCGTTTGCCATTCATCGACAGACGCATTCGCATGTTGGAAGCAGGAGAAGCCAGGGATCAGGGGTCGGAAGATCGGTAGTCAGTAAGTGCAGATTGCGCGGCCAAGGAACGACGACTTCGGAGCCGTCGACGTGCTGCTCCCCATGCAAGCTGGAAGCATGCACGACCGAACAGGCACGATGCCTGTGTTACGCGCAATCACTCTCCGCCAAATGTTTTTTTGAGCCAATCGCCGAGCTGACGAAAAAGGAGGCCGAGATAAGCGCCGGGCGATTCTTTGAAAAGTTCGATTATGCGCTGGCTGAGGTCCTGCCTGGGTTCATCAATCGTGCCGGATAGACGCACGTCCGTCCACAGATAGCCGCTGGAACGTCGGGTAAATACTTCTTCAGCATTCGGCAGCCAATCCAGATATTCGCGGGTAAGCCCAAGTTTGATGGTGCCTCGCAACAGCCGGCGCTTGACGGAAATTTCTCCCTCAATCCGGAATTTGCCTTTCTCCTCGATGATGATGTCTTTGATGTCGGTCTCCGGATAACGCCACGCGAAACCGAGCGAACATTCGTCTAGATCCAGACGTTCGAACGATTTTTTTTGGGCAAGCTCCGCGAGCTTGTTCAAAAGCGGAACATCGTCGACTCGCCCCTTGTGAATGCGCAACGAACCTTCGCCGGATGAACTTTCCAGCTTTGGATCTTTCCCGGTCCAGTGAACATCGCCGAACGCACTGCCTTTGAGACGGCCTTTCCATTCCGCTGGCAACCACTGGCGAATGGGCACCGAGTTGAAGTTCGCTCTTACATCGATGCTTTTGTCCTGACCGAGGCCAGCGTGTCCCTGAGCTTGAATGCTTTCGTCGCTGCGTGAATCGGATGCGAGATCGAGATCATAAAGAGTCAGAAGCGTTTTCGTGATCAGGATGTGTGTGCGGCGAAGATCGAGATCGGGAACTACTGCCATTTTCAGTCGACCGCCAGTCGCGACGTACTCGAAATCCCGGCCGTTCGGGGTGATGAGCAGTTGGGTTCCGAAAAAGCCCGCTCTCTCGCCGCGAAAGCGCCAGGTAACGTTGGCCTGTTCCGACTGAATCTTCGCCAGGTAAACTCTGTTCGGCAAAAAAATTGCGAACCACGGCTTACCATGCACTGCTTCAGGATTCGCTTCGTAGATTTGAATCTCGACGTCGCCAGATTGCACACGCACATCGGTGAAGCGCCATTGCCGCAAAAACACGCCCCACGGATCGAATTTGGCGGTGATACCGTGAGCATCGAGTGACTTCATCGCCTTCTGTCCATTATCCGATTTGAAACTGTCGCTTTGCGCCGTGAGCGCGCCGGTGCGTCGAATCGGTGCATAACGCGCCTGAGGAAAATGCAACCCTTTCGCCGTTTCGTCCTCCATCGCGACACGGAAAGCCTCACCTCCCACGTAACGAGTGAGCAGCGGACTAAAAAAGACCGCCACACCAGCTGCAATTACGAGCAAAAAGAAAATTCCAATCGCGGCGGCAAGGATCAGCAGTTTCCTTTGCAAAGGCACCAGGATACGTCGTTGCAACAGTTACAAGATCGCTTGTAACACTTGTAACTAATCGCCTCGCTTGCCTGCCATCCCGAGTTGCCCAAACAGAAACGCGTAAATGTCGGCTGACTGTTTGATCCGCTCGCTCAATGCGGTGCCGATGCCGTGGCCCGCGCTGGAGCTGGTTCGCAAAAGAATCGGGTTCTCGGACTTGTTCGCGGCAAGCAGGCGCGCGGTCATCTTGCGGGAGTGATACGGCGCCACGCGTCCATCGTTTGCGCCGGTCATCATTAGAACGGCAGGGTATTTCGTTCCGTCCACTACGTGATGATACGGCGAGTAAGCGTAAAGAGCCTTGAATTGCTCAGGGTTTTTCACTGTGCCGAACTCGGTGACGTTGAATGCACCGTTCGGCGCCAGTTCCACGCGCAGCATGTCATAAATGCCCACGGAGGAAACTACTGCATGGAATAAATCAGGATGCTGCGTGATCATCGCGCCCATTAACAGGCCGCCGTTGCTTCCGCCTTGAATCGCCAGCTTTCCTGGGCGCGTGTAATTCTCTTTGACGAGGTACTCCGCGGCCGCCGCAAAATCGTCGAATACAGTCTGTTTTTTGGTGAGATTGCCAGCCTTGTGCCATTCTTCGCCGAACTCGCCGCCGCCTCGAATGTTTGCAACGACATAAACGCCGCCGCGATCGAACCAAAGCCGCCGCGTAAAATCAAAGTTGGGCGACATGCTGATTCCGTAGCCGCCGTACGCGTAGAGCAGCGTCGGGTTGTTTCCGTCGCGCTTCATTCCTTTTCGAGAAAGGATGTTGAGTGGAATTTTCGTGCCGTCTTTTGAAGTGGCGAACTCGCGCCGCACTTCAATATCAGCAAATGAGACAGGGGACGTGCTCTGCAGGGCCGTCTTCACCGGCTCGGTTTTCCCATTGAGACAATGGAACCATGTCGCCGGGTCGGTATAGCTCACGTCGCGGAACAGGAGCGACCCGTCTTCGAGCGCGAGCAATTCTTGCACAGCAGAGATTTGTGGGGTCGAGATGGTGGTTTCATTTTTACCATTCAAATCGAAGCGTCGGATTTGCGATGGTCCTCCGAGCAGATCCGCCACATAAAGCGCATCTGTGCCTGGCACGATCTGCTCGATCACCGCTTCCCCGGAACCAACAATCTCCGCGGCATTCTTCAATTCCGGCACATCGAGCGGCAGACGAAGAATCTTTCCGCGCGGCGCATCCGCACGCGAAAGCAGATAAAGTGCGTTATCCCGCCCGAGACGCGCGAGTTTTATCTGATCGCTAAATTGCGTGATCTGCTTCCATGTTCCATCTGGCCCAAGCAGATAATGCGCGAAGTCCCCGCCATCGCCGTTCGCTACAGTCGCGAGAATGTATTTGCCGTCGCGGGAAGCTGCGAGCGCGATCTCTGCGATTCGTGGGAAGTCTTTGCCAATCGAATATGTGTCCTTTGTGTCGGGCGTGCCGAGCTTATGAAAGTAAATCTGCTGATAAAAATTCAGATCAGCGTCCGGCCGCTCGCCTTTCCGGGGAAAACGCGTGTAATAAATGCCCGAGCCATTCGCGTTCCAAGCCGCACTGCCGCCCGCCGTGGGATATTGGACATGTGCAATCGTGTCCGGCAATGCTTTGCCTGTCGCAGTTTCGTAAAAGTGAAGTGTTCCGTCTTCGCTGCCACCTTTGGAAAGTGACATGGCGACGTATTTGCCGTCCAACGACGGTACAAACCAGTCGATCGCGGTCGTGCCTTTCGTGTCGAGGACGTTCGGATCGAGCACCACTTTTTCCGACTTAAGATCGTCCGCCGACGCGAGCGTCACCAACAGCGGTTGTTGTTTCGGCGGCTGGAACTTCATCGCGAACAAGATCCCGGGCCGCGAGACGAGCGAGGAATAGCTCGGCGAAGTTTTCGCGTACCACTCTTGTAACTGTTTTTCAATCGCGGCCCGATCGGGGAAGCTGTCGAGATTTTTACGTGTCTGCTGGTTCTGCGCGTCCGACCACGCTTTCACCTGCGAGTCGTCGTCCGCTTCGAGCCACTGATATGGATCTTCCACGGTTACTCCATGGTATTCGGTGGCAACTGGTTTCTTTGGAGTGTCGGGCGCGCTCCCGGCCAAAGTCGTGTTGAGCGTAAACGCACCGGCGGTCGCGGCTAGAGACAGGAAGAAATTCGCTCTCATGCGAAGAGACAATACTTGCGCGCGTTACTCGCGAAAAAGATTTTGCTAGGGCCTGGCGGGCGCTGGTGACGCCTGCGAAGCCGCCGCGTACTTTGGCTCCTTTACCTGTTTGCGAACGGCCGCGAACAATCTTCGAATTCCAGTCAGGCTTACCTGTTTGTCGATGAAGGCTGGCAAAGGGGCACCGCTATCCGTGTAGATGGAATACGTGGCAAGTGTTTTGGCCGGTCCTTCGGGATCAAGCCGCCAGCTGCCCTCGCAAATTTTTACGCGCACTACACCTTTTTTTTCCGGCGGCCCGAGTTCATTCGCAGGTGACCACCGGCTCGTATAGACCACACCATCCCGTACGGGCAATGACTTCTTCGAAACGCGCAGTGTGTAATCACGATCTGCGCAAATCTTCGGCGAGAGCCGCTGATACCCAATCATCGTGTCGTCATCTTGTTTAATCAGTCGGCATTCCGTGGTGAAAGGCATGAACTTTGGATAATTTTCGAAATCGTCGATCACAGCGCCCACGGCACGAGTTGGCGCGTCAATCGGGCCAACTGCTTTGAATTCCTTGTGCGGCGAACCTGG
>DATDAJ010000040.1:0-2416 GCA_036525475.1 Candidatus Udaeobacter sp. | reverse complement strand
GGATCCTGCCGTTTTATCTCTTCGCCGCGTTCGTCGCTTTAAAAAATCGCTGGCTCTGGTGCGGATGTTTGCTGGCGTTGGGCGCAATGTTCAAAGGACAGCTGCTATTCGTGACGCCGTTTTTTCTCCTTTGGCCACTATGTCAAAAACGCTGGGTGAATGCGCTTCGCATGCTAGCCGGGTTCACGGGACCCGCAGCGATAATAGTTTCACCATGGCTTCTGCGAACGACCGGGGCCTGGGTCGCGTTCGCTGCTGTAGCTGGCGTGAGTCTCCTGGTCGTCTTGCGACATAAGTTGCCGCACAAAGGCGCGTGGTTCGCCGGAATTCTGGGGTGCGCCGCGTTTCTAATAGGCGCATTCACTGGCGGAAGTTTCGCGTGGTTTGAGATCGGTTTTCTCTATGGAACCAAGCATTATCCGTATCTTTTCATCAGCTCTTGTTACAATCTTGCATCCCTACTCGCTCCGGCTGGTTGGTCCCTGAAAGATGATTTGCTGTCAGCTCATGTCGGATCGGTGCATTTTCATCTCACGCTGCAATGGGCGTTGCGTCTGTTTTTCCTGGGCGCAGTGGCATTGTGTGCGCGCGGTGCGGTGCGACATCTACGAAATCGCGATACACGCGTGCTGATTGCGATAACTGCACCGTGGTTGCTGATGTTCGCGCTGCTCGGTCAAATGCAGGAACGCTACCTCGTGTGGGGCGCAGTGGTGAGCGCTGTCGCGTTAGGCGTCAGTGTTCGGCTGAGCATTATTCATTTCATCATCTCAGCTGCGAGCACGGCGATGATCGTCCACGCGATGTTGGTCGATAAAAAGCTCGATCCGACGCTGCGCGCGATTGACGTGTTGCACGGCATTCGGCCGTACGCCTCAGTGTTGGTGCTTGTTTGTGTAGCTCTTTACTTTTGGGATGCGCTCGGTTGGCGAATTCCGGCGTTTCGACGGCGAGCAGTTAAAACGGCCACGGCACCTTCGCTCTCGCTCGGACCAGCCGGAGGAAGCCTGAATCTGCGCTAGCCCAGTGTCGCAATCCCCGCAATCGCGAATCTGATTGCCTGGAATGAATTGACGCCGGCTTCGGCAAGCTTTAGCTAAGATTCGTTATGCCCAAGTACGTGATCGAAAGAGAAATTCCCGGTGCAGGACAACTCTCGCGCGAACAGCTCCAAGCCATCTCGCAGAAATCCTGCGGAGTGCTGAGCAATCTTGGACCACAGATTCAATGGGTCGAAAGCTATGTGATGGACGATCGGGTTTATTGCGTTTACATCGCGGCCAACGAGGAACTGATTCGCGAACACGCCCGTCAGGGCGGTTTTCCCGCGAACCGGATTTCCGAGGTCCGCGCGATTATCGATCCGACCACTGCCGAGTCGCCGGCAAGGTGATTATTTCAATCTCGTTAAGAACGCCACACAATTCGTTCCTTAGCGCCAATCGGCGCTATCTCATGCTAGCCTGGAGTATTGCCCAGGAATTGAAATCGCATATCGCGTCAAGCGCTGAAAAGCGTGAGTCAAGCTAGCGACCGATTTGGTAAAGGCACGCAGCTAATGCCCCGGTGCCGAAAGTGAAGCGCGCTTTCAGCGCTGGTGCTTGGGGCAACACCGAAACCCGAGGCGATGCCCCAGGCTTGTATTGAACGTCGCGCCCGTGGCGCTAAGCACTCAATTGCCCGTCTACTGCCGCGCCAGCCTCCGGAACAAAAATGTGCCGAGCACGATAAACAGAACATTCGGAAACCAGACGAGCAGTTCCGGGTGCGCATGTGGATTCGCTCGCAACGTATCGCCAATGATTACGAACAGAAAATAGCTCGTGGCAACAATCAGGCCCATGGCGAAGCCAATTGATGTTTCACGGCGATGCGCAGTTACACCCAGCGGCACGCCAATGATCGCAAAAGCCACGCACGCGAACGGAAACGAAAATCGTTTGTTGATTTCCGTCCGGCTGGCGCTGCGTTCCCGTGTGTTCTCGCTTTTGAGTTGCTCCAGCAGTTGCTCGATTGACAGAGCGGAACGGCTCGGCCGTTTTTTCTCTTTCTCGTACAGCTCTTCGAGGCTGATAGGCAACGTGCCTTCCACCATGTTGATGCCGTCGCGGATCTTGCGGAGGTTGAACGGGTCTTTCGAGTCGCGCTCCTGGTAACGAGCGCCATACAAATGCATCAGGATTTGTTTGTTCGCCAAATCCGCCTCGAGCATACCAGTGCGCGCGTACGTGATCTTCACCGGTAGCGACTTCTCGTTCATTTCGAACACGGTAATGTTCTCGAGTTTGTTCCCGTCCTTTTTGCCGACATAAATCCTCCGGCCGGGAAACTGATCGATGACCTGATCGCTGCCAAAAAGCGCCATGGGATTCCGCGTAGCGAGATCAAAAATGGTACTGCGCAATCTCTCCTGCGC
>DATDAJ010000039.1:0-4664 GCA_036525475.1 Candidatus Udaeobacter sp. | reverse complement strand
GTTCATCGCGACATAAAGCCGAGCAACATTCTGGCAAACGCAGAGGGAGAACCGAAGCTGCTCGATTTCGGCATTGCCAAGCTCCTGGCGAAAGACGAAGACGCAGCGCAATTGACTGCCGAGGCACAGCAGCATCTGACACCCATTTGCGCGTCGCCCGAACAGGCAAAAGGAGATCCGATAACAGTCGCGACTGACATTTACTCGTTAGGCGCGCTTCTTTATGAAATGTTGAGCGACCAAAAGCCGCACCGGTTTTCCACTGCCCGTCCCACGCGTGAGGAACTGGCCTTGGTAGTAGGTGAGCAAGTTCCGCCGCCGCCAAGTGCGGTTGCTTCTGATGCGAAAACTGCACGGCTGTTGCGCGGTGATCTCGACGCGATCGTCCTGTTCGCGATGCAGAAGGAACCTGGGATGCGTTATGCCACAGTAGCAGATCTCGCGGATGATATTCGCCGTCATCTCGTGCGAAAGCCGGTTGTCGCGCGTCATCCTACTCTTGGTTATCGCGCGAAGTGTCTGATCAAGCGAAATGGATCACGTCTCGTGGCGAGCGCGGCTATCGTGATTGTGTTGTCCGGAGTTCTGTTCGGGTTTTTGGCTCGGTCGCAACAAAATGCCCGTGAGGCGGCGGGCATGCCGGTGCGCAGAGCCAGTGCGCCAGCCTTGGATATCCGGAAAAGTATTGCAGTCCTGCCCTTCGAAAACCTGGGTGACAACAGCTCTCCGTCATATTTTGCCGATGGTGTTCAGGATAATATTCTGACCGATCTGGGCAAAGTGGGAGATCTGAAGGTCATCAGCCGCAGTGGTGTCGCACCCTACAGGGGCAAGAATAGAAACATGAAACAGATCGGGCGCGACCTGAGTGTTGCGAACGTGCTGGAGGGAAGCGTGCAAATTTCTGGCGATCGCGTGCGGATTAACGCGCAACTTATCGACACCCAGACGGACACCCAGATTTGGGCGGAGCAATACGATCGCAAATTGGAGGACATTTTCGCGCTCCAGAGTGAGCTCGCGCAGACGATCGCAGCCCAACTCAAGGCAACCCTCTCCACCGGTGAAAAGGCTGAGATTTGGAGGCAACCCACGCAGGATTTGCAAGCCTATGATCTTTATCTCCGCGCTCGCGCCGCCTTCCGCGGTGGAGGTGGACCTATGACGCGCGATAATTGGAACACAGCGGTCAATCTTCTCAACACGGCGATCGCTCGGGACCCCAAGTTCACTCTCGCCTACTGCCTGCTCAATGAGGTTTACGTCTTGCAATATCGTTTTGGAGACGATCATTCGCCGCAGCATCTCGCTGCCGCGAAAGAGGCAGCGGAGACAGCGCTACGGCTCGAGCCAAATCGCGAAGAAGCACGCCTTGCTCTTGCTCGATACTATTATCATGGCTTGAGCGACTACCGCCGGACGGAGCAGGAATTGTCGAATATCCCTCCTTCCGCGCCTCATGAAGTTGAGTTCTTTACCCTGGCTTCGTTGGTCGAACGCCGTTTGGGGCAATTTGAGGCATCGATTCGCAATGGCGAAAAAGCGGTTGAGCTTGATCCCCAGAATGGGCCGCTCGCTACCAGTCTCGTACAGACGTATTCCGGGTTGCGACGGTTCGGCGATTCCGAGCGCGTTGCAAACGCAGCCATTGCGCGCCTGCATGGACCAAAACCGCGACTTTTGATAGTGAAGAACGAATCGGCACTCGGGATGGGGAATGTAGAAGAAGCGCGTGCCGCGCTCGACTCAATCCAGAATAAGGATGACAGGGATTACCAGGCCGCGCGACTCTGGCTCTACTTAATCGAAAGAGATTACAGGGGCGCCGAAGCCTTCGCCGCTAAGGCGACCGACGAGACAAAGAGAATGCCGGATTTCTGGCTCACTCTGGCAGCAGTTGCTCATGCGGCAGGTAACGTAGACGAGGAGCGTCAGGCCAACGCGGAGGCAAAGCGCTCTGCACTCCTGGCGCTCGTGCCGCGGCCAGATGACCCCAATCTCCTTGGTCAACTATCGGTCGCCGAAGCTGGGCTCGGCGAGAACAAAGACGCAATTCGTCATGCACGTCAGGCAGCCGAGATTCTTCCGCCGAGCGTGGATGCAGTTCTCGGTCCCTCCTGTGAAATGCGTCTCGCGCAAGTGCTCGCCATGACGGGAGATCGCGATGGCGCTTTCGATAAATTAGGCAAACTGGTGAAGCTGCCGTTTTGTCTGACCTCCGGCGATTTGAAATTGAATCCCATGTGGGATGACCTTCGGAACGATCCCCGCTTCGATCGTATCCTGGCGGAGTCTGCTTTGCCTCTAGCGACCAATCGCTGACGTCGGTCCATGCATCACAAAAGGGACCGGTGAGGGAGGGATTCGAACCCTCGGTAGCCTTTTGGGCTACGGCGCTTTAGCAAAGCGCTGCTTTCGACCACTCAGCCACCTCACCAAAATTTGTAGCCACGGGTAGCGCCACCTGCCTTCGCTTCAAGGCTGCGGGATGGCGCAGGCGCGTGACTACTGACGCGAGTCGAGAATATCGCGAAGAATCAGGGATTGCCAACCTCAGCGTTCAGTTTGTAGCTACCGGGCTGGACAACATGGCGGCATCTCCCGAATTTCGCACGCAGTGCTTTGGAGTGCGATGCGTCTTCGCATCGCTTTCCGCACATTGCGATGCTGACTGCCAAAAGCGGCGCGAGGACGTGCTCGCACTCCTAAAGCTTCGCAAAAATCAGCAATACTATTTGCCATTTTCGTCGGCCATTTGAAATGATTGGCGTGATCAGCGAAGAAGAAGCGCGCAAACGGATCTTGCAGAACGTCAGTCCGCTGGAGGAACAAGCAGTTCCACTCGCAGGCGCGCTCGATTGTTTTGCAGCCCAGGATTATTTCGCTCAGGTTCCCCTGCCCGCGTTCGATAATTCGGCTATGGACGGTTATGCAGTCGTGGCGAACTGCTGCAAAAAAGGCAAGCGGCTGCGCGTGACCGGAGAACAACCTGCCGGTCCTGATCGGGGGCTGCGCGTGAGTGATGGCGAAGCCGTCCGGATTTTCACTGGCGCAACGCTACCGCAAGGGGCAGACGCGATTGTGATGCAGGAAGATGTGACGCGTCACGGCACTGAAATCAGCGTGAACGTGGACGTCGAAGCTGGCGAGTTCGTACGCCGTCGCGGGTGCGATTTGGCGGAAGGGCAAATGATTTTAGCTAGAGGCGAACGAATCCGCGCAGCTACGATTGCTTTACTGGCGTCGCAGGGTTTCGCAGACGTGATCGTTGGCGGCAAACCAACTGCGGCAGTCATTTCCACCGGCGACGAGCTGGTGAAACCAGGCGAAAAACTTCAGGCGGGCCAAATTTACGACAGCAATTCCGTGTTGCTCAATGCGCTCCTGCTCCGGTGCGGTGTGGGCGCGACAGCGGTGGAACATTGTCGCGATGATCGCCAATCGTTACGCGACGCGATTAAGCGCGGAATGAAAAATCACCTTCTCATCATTAGCGGCGGCGTTTCGGTCGGAGAACACGATTTAGTCAAGGAAGTATTGCGGGAGCTCGGAGCGAAGATCGAAATCTGGCGCGTGGCGGTTAAGCCGGGAAAGCCATTTTTATTTGGCCGAGCGCCGCAGAGCTCACCCTCACCTCAATCCTCTCAGCGCTCCGCCCAGTCGCGAGCCCAGCCCCGGACGCGAAGCGCCGGTGAGGATTCTGTTTTTGGCTCTAACTGCCTTATCTTCGGCCTGCCCGGAAATCCCGTGTCGGCGTTCGTGACGTTCTTACAGTTCGTTCGGCCGGCGATTTTGAGAATGATGGGCGCAACGAACCTCGATCTGCCGCAGGTCCCCGCGAAGTTGACGGTTGGTCTAACGAACGACGGCGATCGACCGCATTACATCCGCGGGAGACTCGAACACGAAAAGTTCACGCCCATCGGTCGTCAGGAATCCCACGCGCTTTTTGGTTTGAGCCAGGCAAATGCGTTGCTACGGGTCGCGGTCGGTCAGTCGCTGAAAGCAAATGGAATTGTTGATGTCCAAATCTGGGATTGAGGGGCGCGCCTTGCATTTGGAGTGCGCAGATATGTCTGCGCTTTGAAAGCGGCGACGCGTCGCCGCACTCCAAACCGCCGGGCAGGATTGACAGGTTGCGTGCGCGTTTCTAGCTTTATCGCCTTGAACACGGGACCGGTTACCGCGTTTGCAGAAATTCCGACGACTGAAACTCGTGGGGATGCCGAACGGCTTTCCCACATCATTTTGGAAATGCAGCGCTGTTTCCTGCTGCACCTGTCCAAGGAACTCGCACCTGGCAACGTTTCGTTCCCGCAATTTTTTCTTCTCGCATATCTCGACCGCAAGGAAGTGCTCAGCATGTCCGAGATCGCGAAGAAAATGGGGCACACCACGGCCGCAGCGAGCGGTCTCGTGGCGCGCCTGGAAAATCTTCGGTATGTGATGCGGTCGGCTGCGCGAGATGACCGCCGCAAAGTGATGGTCTGCATCACGCCGAAAGGCTCTGCTCTCGTCCGCCGAATTCGTGAGGAAATGGTTGGTAACGTTACGAAAATACTGAATCACCTCACATCGGACGAGCAAAAGGCGTGGCTGCACATTTACAGCAAAATTTACGACTACTGCCAGTCGAAATGATTTTGCTTTGGTTGGCGGGAATG
>DATDAJ010000038.1:0-4824 GCA_036525475.1 Candidatus Udaeobacter sp. | reverse complement strand
CAAACCACCATCCAGTCTTAAGCAGATCGAGATTTGCTCAAGATCAGGGCAACTGGCTACGGACAAATGTTATGACGCAGTGAAATCCGCTAACGGCGATACAGTCCAACGTCGTAGCACTTACATGGAGATTGCGACACAGGCACAAGCGCCCACGGAACTCTGCAACATCCACGGTGAACCGCGCGCCCGCCTCGCGCGCGAATTTGGTTCCAGCGATTTGCCGCGCGCTGAGCTGGCTGTGAACCTGAGTGAAGTCATGCCGGTCGCCATAAAAAGTCCCACCCTCATAGCCGACGACGACCCGTATGACTCGATCAAGCCAACAGTCATGCCGGACACAACGCCGCAGCCAGCTACCGAAACCGCCGAAGCTCAGAAGAGTGACACTGCAACTGGCGCGAATGAGGTGAAGGCCGCAAGTAACAACGCGAGCCTAACGACACAATCCGCTCCAGAGATTCGAAAGGCCGTCCCCGTCCAAACGATTCCGGAAGCGATCCCGGTCCAACCGCAGGAACGGCAACCATCAGAGATTCGGCGTGCGATACCGGTAAAACCGCTCGATCAAGAAGACACGGAACGCACGCTATTGAGATCCGCAGCGCAGCCGCCGGGCGACCTCCACGAGTAAGGCGAGATTGTTAATCGGGCGGTCATGTCGAGCGCAGTCGAGACATCCCGCGAAAGCACCTGAACGTTATGCCACAGGATTTCTCGACTGCGCTCGGAATGGCCGTTATCAGATGTCTAGTAGTTCGGTAAGTGATGACTTCTCAACACACAGAGTTTCGGCTAACTGTTCTCAATCCCGGAGGACGCGATCCCGAACAGCAATTTCATAGCGTGCCCGATCCTGGCGAAGGCTCTCATCCACCGATCAATTTTCATGCTTTCGCTGCGTGCTCATTTGGCGCGTTCCATCGCGATGCGCGCAGTGCCCTCGCTGAAAAGACACCTGTGCTTCTGCTTTTGCGTAGCGATTTTCGCGCGTCAGAGCGCGCATTGACTGCGTTAAAACGGGAAGGTCGCATGGTCGCTGTTTCATTTAAGGAAACCGGGCTGCACCAAATCGCACAACAGTTGCGGGACCCGGCGAAGTTATTGCGCTTCATAAAAATTGTGACGCAAGCCGATGCTTGCATCGCCACGACGCCCGAGGCCGCGGAAATTTATCAGCGCGTCCGCTCCAAACACGATCCCGCGACAGTGGCGTTTATTCCGACCCCCTACCCGATCGAGGATCAACGATGGGATTTTTCCATGCCGCGTGACGCGCAGTCTGGCATTTTCGTTGGCACACGGGAATGGGACGTGCCATCGCGCAATCATTTCGCCGCGCTCTTGGTCGCACGGCAGCTGTGGAAAGCGACAGCCGAGCCGGTAACCGTCGTTAACCTCGATGGCTACAAAGGCCGGCGATTGTTAGGTGAACTCGATTTTCCCGAAGGAAAACTCCGGCTAATCGACAAATGGAAGACTTACCCGGATTATCTGCGCGATGTGGCGCGGCATAAGATCGTGTTGCAACTCGACGACAGCCATGTGCCGGGTCAAGTTGCAGGGGACGCTCTGCTCTGCCGAATCCCGTGCGTCGGAGGCGATGGCGCAATAGAACGAATTGCGTTTTCCAAAACGTGCGGCGAAGACCGAACGATTAACGAAGTCGCTTCAATGGCGTTGCATCTATTGAAAAATCCCGAGTTGCGCAAGGCAGTTGTCGCCGAATCGCAGAGACGCGCACGAGAATGGCTCTCATTTGAGGCGGTGCGCACGCAATTGGCAAAGTTTTTTGCTAACGTCCAAAGCACGTCGGATTTTGATTCGTAGATTGCGAGGCATTCGCCACGGCGAATGCCTCTACTGAAATCAAAAGACGATCTCGAAGAGCTTAATGCCCTTCCATTTCCCAGGGTAATTGGGATCGAACGATGTATTTTCCACCCAAAGTCCGTAGCGCGCCGGCGCCCACGGATTGAGCATTTGAAGGGGGTTGCGACCCCGACCAAAGGCTTTCGGAAGTGCTCCCTCAACTCTTGGCCGCTCGGAGACCGGAGGCGGCGTTTCCATCGCGCGCACCGGTTTTTGCGGACCGAGCGGTGCTCTGAATTCTTGGGCGGACGCGCTCGCCAGCAGCGCGGCCAGGATTGCGATCATCAATGTCTTCATGTTTCCCTTTCGTTCAACGCAAGCGAATGTTGCCCCCAACCACGCCTGCACACAATATATCTTTCGATGGATTCTCTTGAAAAGGCCGCACGCGTCCTGGATTTAGAAATTTTTGAACTCCAGCGGCTCCGGAAGCGGCTGGATGAAAATTTCTCGCGCGCCGTTGAGCTGATCAAGGAAACAGTCGATTCCCGAGGGAAAGTCGTGGTCGTAGGCGTCGGCAAATCCGGGCACATCGGCGCGAAGATCGCATCTACTCTCACCAGCACGGGCTCCCCGGCGGTGGTGCTGGATTCGTCTAACGCGCTTCATGGCGATCTGGGCATGATCGCCGACGGCGACGTGGTGCTCGCATTGAGCGCGAGTGGCGAGACGGAAGAAATGCTCCGGATCTTACCGGCGATCACGCGGTTCCAAGTCAGGATCATCGCTGTTTGCGGCGATCCAAAATCAACGCTGGCGCAAAACGCGCATGTTTGTCTCGATGTAAACGTCGAACAGGAAGCTTGTCCGCTGAACCTGGCGCCGACGTCGAGCACGACAGTGATGCTGGCGCTGGGCGACGCGCTGGCGATGGTGCTCTTGGAGACGCGCGGGTTTAACAAGGAGGATTTCGCCAAATTTCATCCCGGCGGCATGATCGGTCGCAGCATGTTGATGCGCGTTCATCAAGTCATGCGACCGCGTGATGCGATGGCGATTGTCGCCATCGACACACCGATACGCGACGTGCTTAGGGCGATGACTAGCGTGCGCGCTGGCGCTGCCGTTGTGACCGGCGAGGACAACCAACTGCTTGGCATATTCACCCACGGAGATTTCGTGCGGCATTTTCAATCTGATTCCCGCATTGGCGAACGATTGGTGGCAGACCTGATGACGTTGAATCCAGTCACGGTGCACAAAGAGAAACTGGCGGTGGAAGTTCTGAACCTGCTGGAGCGCCATCGGATTGACGATCTGGTCGTGATTGATGACGACAATGTGCCGGTGGGCATCGTCGATTCGCAAGATTTGACGCGGTTAAAATTGCTGTAAACCGCTCTGTCATTCCGAGCGAAGTCGAGGAATCCCGTTGCGTTAGCTCGAACGTCTAGCCGGAGGATCCTTCGACTGCGCTTCGCTTCGCTCAGGTTGACAGAGTTGCGCTTACGCCAAGCGCATGTAAACTCCGCGCTCTCGCCGCTGTAGCGCTTACCGCTTCAACATTTTAAACGTGTAACCTTTCTAAACGATCACGTCTTAATCATGCCCGCCGCCAACGATCTACGCAGAGGGATGGCCATCAAATACAATGGCAATCCAGCCATTGTGCTTGAAGTCCATCATCGCACGCCGGGGAATTTGCGAGCATTCGTACAGGCCATCATCCGCTACATCAATACAGGCAAAAGCGCCGACGTCCGGTTTGGTTCCACCGACAAAGTCGAGCTGGTCGATATCGAGCGAAAACAGCTCGAATTTTCTTACAAGGATCGCAACGGCTATCATTTCATGGATCCGGAGACGTACGATACGATCACGCTCGCGGAAAATCTGATTGGCGAAGCCAGTGATTACCTTGTGGAGAACCTTTCCGTGCAGGTCCTTTATGCGGAAGGCAAGGCCGTCCAGGTGGAGCTGCCTGCCTCTGTAAGTTTGAAGGTGGTTGAATCAGCGGAAGGTCTGCGCGGAGATACTGCCAGTAACGTCACCAAGCCGGCAAAGCTGGAAACCGGCAAGACCATTAACGTGCCGCTTTTTATCAAGGAAGGCGAGGCTATCAAAATCGACACTCGCACAGGCGCGTACATGGGCCGCGCGTAGAGCTGCGTTTCTGTTCACTGTAGGGCAACCGCTCCGGTTGCCGAGGCCTGGCAGGCGAAGCGCCTGCCCTACAATATCCGCGATCGTTGCCCAATCCGCGGTTCAGTCTTGCATCGGTTTGTATAATTCTGCGTAATCTGCGGACGATTTGGCGACGAAGCGCACATCAAAGGAAAAGAATCGAGGCACGCGCAATTCGAAGCGCCACGGGAAAGTTGTCCGTAGCGTTGCGCGCACAACCTCGCGAAGCTTCATCGCGGAATCCGAGCCGCTCACCGTTCCCACAAAGTGGGTGAAATTTATTTTTGCGATTTTTCTGCTGCCGATGTGCGGGGTTTCGACGCAGACATTTTTCACGGCGTTCGCGCGCGCAACTGTGACGCAACGGTTGTGGACGGGCGAAGAATTCTGGTTCTTTTCGTTAGGCGCGGTGCTGTGGCTAATAACTTTCTTCGGTCTGCCGCGCCCAATCTTGGTTTACGTATTCGGGCACGAGCTAACCCACGCGCTCTGGGTGTGGTTGATGGGTGGTCGCGTGAGCCAGTTTCGCGTCGGTCCGGACGGCGGGCACGTGATAACCACCAAGGCGAACTTCTGGATCGCGCTGGCGCCGTATTTCTTCCCGATCTACAGCATTCTGACGATCGCGATTTATGGCGCGCTCAGCGTTTTTCTAAACATGCAGCCGTATGGGCGACTGCTTTACGCCGTGATTGGCGCTACGTGGGCGTTCCATTTCACGTTCACCTGCTGGATGATCCCCAAGAATCAGACCGATCTCACGGATCAGGGCACATTTTTTTCGCTCGTCGTCATCTACCTGATGAATCTTTTACTGCTCAGCGTCAT
>DATDAJ010000037.1:0-2521 GCA_036525475.1 Candidatus Udaeobacter sp. | reverse complement strand
CGAGAAGAGGATAATTCTCGCGTATAGAGTTTTCAAGATTTTCGCTACAAGAGCGTTGGCCTACGGCGTCTGTGTCAGACGCCAGCTCCTTCGATCAAGCGTTGGCGTTTCACAGAAACGCCCTACAATTGTTTTGCCGCTGCAGCGCGCGATGACCACCGCCAACAAAATCACCGTTGTCCGGATATTGATGATTCCGGCTTTCGTCACAATGGCGATGTACTATGGCGAAAGCGTTCAGCGCGGCCAGCCGCTCGAATGGCAGCGGTTCGCAGCGATCGCAATTTTCATCCTCGCCGCGATGAGTGACGGACTCGACGGTTACGTCGCTCGACGATACAATCAACGCAGCACACTTGGAGTCATTCTCGATCCCATCGCCGACAAGGGGTTGTTGCTGAGCGGTATTATCACGTTAAGCCTAACGAACTGGAGCGAGATTGAGCCTGAGAGCGGAAAATTCCCGGTGTGGTTCCCAGTGCTCGTAATTTCGCGCGACGCCATTCTTCTGGTCGGGACGCTTGTCCTGTATTTGCTCAACGGAAAAGTGCAGGTAAAACCACACTGGACGGGAAAGATCGCGACGGTTTTACAGATGGTGGCCATCGGATGGGTGATGCTGCAACTGCGTGTTATTCCCCTGTTTTACGTTGTGCTTGCAGCCGGCGCATTCACACTGATTTCAGGGATCCTTTACGTTACAGATGGCGTCCGTCAGTTGCAGGCCGAAGGCCACGCGCATCCAGCGAAACCCTAGATGCGGGATGCTTTGGTGAATGGGACCCACACGCTGCCCAACGTGGCGATTGTCGGACGGCCGAATGTAGGCAAGTCCGCGCTGTTCAATCGTCTTGTTCGCCGGAAGATTGCGATTGTTCATGATCAACCTGGGATCACGCGCGATCGACTTTCGGCAACCTGCACTCGCGGCGAACGGCCGTTCACACTTTGGGACACCGGTGGGATTTTCGGCGCAGGCGAGTCCGAACTAACCCGGCAGGTACGGCACGCCGCCGAAAACGCGCTTCGTGAGAGCGATCTTCTCCTTTTCGTTGTCGACGGAAAGGAAGGCTTGTCGCCTGTCGATGAGGAACTGGCGCGGATGTTGCGCAAATCGCAAAAACCGGTCGTGCTGGTGATTAACAAAATAGACACCGAGAAGCACGACCCGTTGGCAGTGGAGTTCGATTCGTTGGGCTTCGAAAGAATAATTTCCGTCAGCGCAGAACATGATCGTGGGATTTCAGAATTACTGGACGCAATCGAACTGCAACTCCCCTCGCCTTCTGACATCGATCATCCAACACTTGTCCACCGTAGCCTCGGCGAAGGTGGATCGAACGTTGAGCATCCAATCGCGATCGCGATCGTCGGTCGGCCAAATGTAGGTAAATCTTCGCTTATCAACTCCATCGTGCGCGGCGAACGCGCCATTGTAAGCGAACTGCCCGGCACAACACGCGATGCCATCGACATAGTTTACGAACGCGACGGCTTGAAGTTCGTTTTCATCGACACCGCCGGAATCCGCCGCCGAGGGAAAGTTTCCAACTCGGCTGAGGTTTTCAGCGTAATGCGCGCCGAACGCAGCATTCGCCGCGCTGATGTTTGTGTTGTCGTTATCGATCTCACAATGGGTGTAACGGCCCAGGACAAACGGATCGCCGGACTGATTCAAAAGGCGCGAAAACCAGCCATCATCGTCTTGAACAAATGGGACTTGGTTAAGCCGAGACGCGGGGAAAAGCAGTCAGCCAAGGAACTAATCGAGGAGACGTGCTCGAGAATTTTCTTCCTCAAATACGCGCCGGTGCTAATCACGTCTGCATCGACCGGCGAAAATGTTGATCGGCTTTTTGCTAAGATCCACAAAGTCCAACATGCCGCGCGAAAGCGCATCGGCACAGGAGTTCTCAACCGATTACTACGCCAGGCGTTTGAAGCGAATCCACCTCCATTGGTCAAAGGCCGCCGCCTGAAGTTGTTTTACGCAACGCAACCGAAGAACGGCGGTCTCCTGGGGCGGCGTAGCCTCGGCGACGGCGGCCAGTCCACCGAAGAATCACTTAGAAAAGCCCGCTCTGATAAATCTCGAGGCAATCTCGTACCGCCGGAATTCGTCCTGTTCGTAAATGATCCTCAGTTGATGACCGAAGCATATCGCCGTTACCTCGAGGCTCGCATCCGCGAATCTGAACCGTATCCCGGGCTGCCAATCATTTTATCGCTGCGTGCCCGCGACAGAGATGTCGGCCGACGCTGATTTTGCAAGCGACAGAGACCGGCTAGTGCTCGGGCTCCTGGTGATATGGAACATTTGCGCGACCGACGCGAGAATGTTTTCGCTTAGTTTTATGGCGTCCGTATTCCCCAGGGAACGCGCCTCGCTCAGCGCTACATAACCGAGTTGTCGCGCCGCCAGTCGGAAAAACGATCCAGTCCGCATCTCGATGAAGAGGCAAATAATTAATGACCGGATCAGTACGTGCGATCCATATCAGGAGCGCCACTGCCAGGCCGG
>DATDAJ010000036.1:0-3461 GCA_036525475.1 Candidatus Udaeobacter sp. | reverse complement strand
GTTTTTGTTTGGGGGTATCAGCCGCGCGAGCATCTTCTTAGGAATCTCCGGAACGAAGTTCTCGAAAAAGTTTTTTGGAGTTGTTTGGTTTTGGTTTGTTTCCGTTTGGGAGTCCTTTGAAATTTATTTACCGTTGGGACTTCCTCCTGGTTGAGCGGACGTGGTCGCGGCAGAAATGGCATCAAGAAGAATGCGGTCGAGCACTGGTTTGCGAAGGAAAGCTGATGCGCCGCCCTGCATGGCGCGCTCGCGGGCCTGCGGCAAATCGTGACCGGTGATAATGATGACAGGAAGCGCTGCGCATTTCCCGGCGAGATGCGCCTGCACCTTAAACCCGTTCATGCGCGGCATGTGCAGATCGAGAACGACGCAATCCGGCAGGCGTGTATCGAGCGATTTCAAAAACTCCGCACCGGAGCCGAATGTCTCCGCATTCAGACCAGCGGAACGCATCAAGCGCATCAGCGCTTTGCGGACGGGTTCTTCGTCATCAACGACGGCGATGAGCAGACAAGCTTTGGTCACGGAGCGAGACTAACCCGGTAGAGGGAGTCCGCGCTATTAGACCTTGGGTTATTATACCTAAGGCTAGTATACTTTAGGCTAGTATGGAAAAGGGACGGTAATCAGCGCCACGTTAAAGACGTAGCTTTTGAGCCGCAGATTGTTATCTCGAGCGGAAGTCTTTGCCCTGAGCGAAGTCGAATGGGTCCAGAGATCTCTCAATCAATTAGATAGCACAGCCAGAGATTCCTCGACTCCGGTCGGAATGACAAAGGTACGGATGCTCGAAATGACAAACATAGGATAGGTTGAACAGTAGAGGACGCTTCAAAGCCAGCAGCCTCAGTCTGCTGATTACTAAAGCTGACTACTAACTAGTTCCTCTGCTCCCACAAAGCTCCGCCAACCGTACCAAGTCGGCGACTGATTGCGCCTTCATTTTCGCCATCACGCGGGCGCGATGCATTTTGACTGTCGCTTCAGTGATGCCCAGGTCATCGGCAATTTGTTTGTTCAACTTGCCGGCGACGACATGTTCAAGCACTTCCCGCTCGCGCGGTGTGAGCGTGTTGAGACGCGCGCAAATTTCAGAAAGCCTGGCCCGTTCCTGGCGAGCGACAGCGTCTTTCTCAATCGCGGCGTGAATCGCCGGAAGCAGATTTTTAGCATTGACGGGTTTGGTGAGGAAATCAAACGCGCCACCTTTCATCGCCTGCACGCTCTTGGAAACATCACCGTGCCCAGTGAGAAAAATAATCGGCAGGCTGGTGCCTTTCTCGCTCAGTGCCGTTTGGAGCTGAAGGCCACTGAACCCAGGCATCGCGACATCAAGCACGAGGCATCCGGGCGTGGCTGGATCGTACTGGGCAAGGAATTCCCTTGGTGACGCAAACACGGCCACCGCAACGCCAGCCGAACGCAGCAAACGCGAGACGGCTTTTCGGACCGCTGCATCGTCGTCCACGACAAACACGGTGGGATCAAGGGGAGAAGGCATTAGTTAGTCAGTAGTTCGTCAGCGATTAGTCAGCGATTAGAACTTCATGTCATAAGTGGGCGCTGTCATGTTGAGCGAAACGAAACAGCTCTGGGTATTTCGTTGGTGGCTCGGTCCAGATTCGACCTGCGATTCTTCGCTTCACTCAGAATGACATTATGAGATGGCTTCTGGTCAGTAATCACTGCCTCCTTTCCGACCTGGCAATGGGCATTATCGGCAGGCGAAAATGAAACGTCGCGCCGCGGTCGGCATCATTCGTGGCCCAGATTTTCCCCCGGTGTGCGTCAATGATGGTGCGGCAGATGGAGAGGCCAAGCCCCATTCCTTTCTTTTTCGTGGTGAAGAAACGCTCGAAAACTTGTTCCATTTTTTGCTCCGGAATGCCGCCGCCACGATCGGTGACGGATACCCGCACCGCGCTCTTCGTCAGTTTAGAAGCGATGAGCAGTTGGCGCTTCGAAGAACCATTACCGGTCATCGCTTCGCAGGCATTCAGCACCAGGTTAAGGAGGACTTGTTGAAGCTGGACACGGTCGCCGGTGACTGGGGGCAAATCCTGCGCGAGATCAGTAATCACGGTTACGTTTTGATTGATGAGATCATTACGCATTAATTTCAAAACGTCTCCTATCACTTCATTCAGATCGACATCGTCGCAGTAATTTTGCGGTTCCCCTTTTTTTAGCAGCCGGCGCAAGCGGTGGATCACTTCGGCAGCGCGTTGGTCTTCGGTTACGATGTCATTGAGGATCTCGCGTACCTCACTTAGATCGACATCATCACCCTCCAGAAATCGCTGGGCGGCCTGAGCGTTACTGAGAATGGCGGTGAGCGGGTGGGTTAGCTCGTGCGCAAGCGAGCTGGAAAGTTCCCCTAGCGTCGTCACACGCGCGAGATGTGCCAGGTCGTTGCGCTGGCGGGTCGCCTCTAATTCGGCCTGTTTCCGCTCACTGATGTCAACAATAGAGGCCAACACGAACAATCCTTCAGACGTGTGAATTGGGTTGAGGCCGATTTCGATCGGGACCTCGCTGCCGTCCTTGCGTCGCCCAAAGAGTTCCCGTCCGGCGCCCATCGGCCGAGCTTGCGGATCGCAAAGGTAACCGTGCCGAAAGCCACGGTGGCCAGACCGCTGCCGCTCTGGAATGAGCGTCTCGACAGGCTGCTCGATGAGTTCATCCCGGCTGTAGCCAAAAAGGGTCTCGACCCGTTTGTTTATAAGGGTGATCCGCCCTTGTTTGTTAACCATGATCATCGCGGTAGCCGCCGCTTCGACCACCAGCCGGAAGCGCTCTTCGGCAAGCCTGCGTTTCGTGATGTCGAACAAAATACCGTGCATCAAAACAGGCTTACCGTTATGGTCGAACTCGGTACGGCTGCGCCTGACAAGCCAGCGGATTTGACCATCGGGCAGCACCACCCTGTATTCGAATGGATTTTCCGCGCCCGTCTGCAAAGAATTCTTCACGGCCTTACGCAACCTGTCACGATCGTCAGGATGGATAACGCTGCTTATGCGTTCCGTATCGAGCTTTTCCGATGGAGAGAAACCCAAAACAGCTCGCGCTTTGTGGGAGAGCCGAACGTCATCGTTCGCGATGTCCCAAGTCCACAAGGCGAGGCCGACCGCACTCGCCGCGATCTCCATGTCCTGCTCTGTTTTGTGCAGTGCCGCCTGACTTACTTCCAGTTTCCGTGCCAGCTGTGCCGCGCGGAGCAGATCGTCGCTCAATTCGTAGGCCATCGCCGCCACGATTCCCGAATATGCGAAGCAGAGGAAAAACGGGATGTCGATGATTCCCCACATCACGAGCGGGACGTGCCATGCCAGAATCGCGCCTAAAATCATGCTGCCGCCGACAACTAATGCGCGCCGCCGGTCGCCCCGCCGCCAGACGGTAATCGTGGCATCGACGAAAAAGATAAGCAGCAACAGCAGGCTCACGGAACTAAGCAG
>DATDAJ010000035.1:0-2752 GCA_036525475.1 Candidatus Udaeobacter sp. | reverse complement strand
TATCTTTTATCGAGACGTGATTCGATTATGTCGCACAACACATGCAGCAAAAGCTCGTGCGCTTCCTGGACTCGCGCGGTTGAATCGCTTTTGACGAGGAGCTCGAGATCAGCAATGCCAACGGTCGATCCGCCATCGCGCCCGAGCAACGCAATCGTCTTCATTTGACGCGCTTTCGCCTCTTGCAAGGCGCGCACCACATTTTTGGATTTACCCGAGGTGGTCAGGCAAATTAGCACATCGCCCGGAACACCGAACGCCGCCACCTGCCGGGCAAAGATCTCATCGAAGCCATAATCGTTCGCAGCCGCGGTGAGAATTCCGCTATCGCTCGTGAGACAAATCGCCGGAAGCGCGCGTCGATCTTTAGCAAAACGTACCACAAGTTCTGTCGCAAAATGCGATGCATCAGCCGCGCTGCCGCCGTTCCCGCAAACGAGCAGTTTGTTTCGTGCGCGCAAACATTGATCGATTACATCGGCCGCTTGCGCCATCTGTGGTTCGAGGCTGGAAAGTGCGCGAAGAGTCTGCGTTGCCGCTTCAATCGCATCGCGTAATTGAGGGAGTTCAGACATTGGCTGCAGGCTTTATCTGGAAGCGATTGCTGTTGATACAGCTTTTCGATGCTCGAGGCAAAATCAATGCGCGGCTCTGCCAGCGGGGCCCTCCGACTGGCCTTTTATCTTGTCTGAGATTTCTCAAACCGATAAAGATAGCTACAACACGGGCCCCACGTGAACAAACTCGCTTTAACTGATCGGACTCTCGTCCCGTCGGAGGCTGTACCACTTTTATGCTAAACACGCTTGATACAGTGATCGCCTTCGCGGTGATCATGACGGTTCTCAGCCTGCTTATCACACTTGTTGTGCAGATGGTCTCAGCGGCGCTTTCGTTGCGCGGTAAGAATCTGGCAAATGCGCTGGCGCTGACGTTCCAAACCATTGATCCGAGTATTGGCAAGTATGCGCATTCATTGGCGGCACAAATCTTAAGCGATCCGATTTTCAGCGATTCATTTTGGCAGCAAAAGACGCGGAGTCTGGACGAGAACGCACAGAAGTTCATTGCAGCTCAGAGAAAGCTTCGTGATGCGAAACGGCGCAGACCGGACGATCCGAACCGCGCCGATGCGATTATCAAGGCGACTGCCGAAGTGAACACCACTAAAGCGGCAGTCACAATGCCGAACGTGACCCCTAATCGCGAAAAACCATGGGGATTTTGGGCGGTGCCATGGGGTGGCTCAATGAAGATTGCTACCGCGATCCGGCCGGGAGAAATTTATCGCGTCCTTCAGGAGATGAGGGAAATGACTCCTGAAGAGGCACAGTTGCTCAATATTCCGCCGGCGTTGGTCGAAAAAGCGCGAGGATTGGTTGCAGCCCTGCACCAGTTGGACCTGCCGGCGATCGAATCGCGGGTAAAACTGAAAGACATCGCAGCGGCTGCAAAGATGTTCGCACCTGAACAGCAGAAAGTCGTTCTGGACGCGCTGGGAAGCTTTGGCGCGACGGTAGAGCGCGCCACCACGCAGGCTTACGATCGTTTTCAGCGCTGGTTCGGCAGTGCACAGGATCGGGCCGAACAATGGTTCCAAACTCACGTGCGCATAGTCACAATTGTCGGGGCGATCCTGGTCAGCGTCTTTCTCCAACTCGATTCGGTCGAGATTTACGACAAACTGCGGCACGAACCAAAGCTCATAGAAGCGCTGGTAAAAGCAGCGCCCGGCACGCTTGAGCAAGGCGCCGCTATGCAGGGTCAACTCGATGCCGACGCGCGAGAGAAAGCGTTTGCCGATTTAAAAGCGAAGATCGACAGCACTGGATTTGAGCTGTTGCCCCGTGGTTGGTTCGCTCGCTGGTCGACCGAAAAATTCTGGTGGTTTAACCACTTGTTCGGGCTGGCGCTGAGCGCAGGACTGCTGACACTCGGCGCGCCGTTTTGGTTTAACCTGCTCAAGAATCTGACGAACCTTCGCCCGGCGGTGGCGACTCTTGTTGAAAAACGGCCCACAAGCGCACCGGCGTTGCCAGCGGCGCCGTCAACTCCTCCTTCGTCCAGCTAACATCGCTAATTAGATTGAAGCTTGAAACGTCGCTACACGCTAGAGGAGTGGTGCGCGGTAGAGGTTTCGAACCTCTGACCCCTACCGTGTCAAGGTAGTGCTCTACCACTGAGCTAACCGCGCATGGAAGTCAGTGATAACTGATCGGTGATGAGTAATCAGTCAAGCCACACGAGAACTAATCACAGGCACTTGTCACAAATCAGATCGATACTGGACAACCAGAACACCTCAGACGAACATTTCGCTCCCCGTGAGCACACTTTTTTTCAAGCGTTTTCTGAAGCGTCCATTCCAAATCGCATCGATTGTACCCAGCTCCAAGGCGATGGTGGAGCGTGTCGCCAGCAAAATGGATTTCAGCCAGTCGCGCGTGATCGCGGAGTACGGCCCTGGCGAAGGCGTGCATTCACGTGAGATCGCGAGACGGATGACGCCGGATTCCCATTTGCTCCTGTTTGAACTCGACGCGCAGCTGGCAAGAGCACTGGAACGGCAATTTGCAGGCGATCGACGCGTGCATGTGATTCATGGCGATGCGGCCTCGTTGCCGTACGAGCTGAAACGCCGCGGATTCGCTTCGTGCGATTACATTCTTTCGGGTATTCCGTTCAGCATTCTCAAGATCGAGAAGAAGCGCGCACTGCTGCGAAAGACGTACGATGCGCTTAAGCCGGACGG
>DATDAJ010000034.1:0-4852 GCA_036525475.1 Candidatus Udaeobacter sp. | reverse complement strand
TATCGCGTGGCCCACCGAATGTGGACATTTTTCCTTCGATACGGAAGAGAATCTCCTAAGCCGGTTGGATCCTCTGTTTGGCTGGCTTTTTCCACTGCGGACGTTTGGCGGCTGCTTTTTTCTTTGGTGATTTGCGCTTTTGCGCCATGGGGAGATTTCGATTCTCTTTTTCGGCCCGCCAAACAACGACGGCGCCAAATGTTGGTTTTTTAGAAGTTTCCGAACCTAAGACAAGCTCTCTTTCAAGCCGGGGCGAACTTTGTTGTTGCTGCGAAATCCATTTTCGCCGGTATTGGAAGAAGCTTAGAATGCACGCCGCAGCGCCGATGTGGCGGAATGGTAGACGCAACGGACTTAAAATCCGTTGGGCCGTAATTGGCCCGTGCCGGTTCGAGTCCGGCCATCGGCAATTCGTTCGAAGAGCGTGAACCGGGAAGTTTCAAAACTCGACGGAGTAGTAGAATGATGGATGTGTCGCGAAACGCGTTAGCTGACCGAATGCGAAAGCTTGAAATTAGCGAGACCGATTTGGAGGAAAGCTTTGCGCGGTCAAGTGGCCCTGGAGGTCAGAATGTGAACAAAGTTTCAACCGCAGTGACGCTGCGGCATCTTCCGACCGGCATCAGCGTGACCGTTCAGGATTCGCGTTCGCAAGCGGTGAACCGCAAGCTCGCGCGGGAACGATTGGTCGACGCGATCGAGAGCGCTCGACAAGAACAGCGTATGGCTGAAGTCGCAAAGCGCGAAAAAGAGCGGCGCAGGAAATCGCCGAGGCCAGCTGCACTGAAGAGGAAAATCCTGGAATCCAAACGCAGGCGGGCAGAGCTAAAGAAGCAGCGAACAAAGATCAAGCTGGATTAACTCCACCAAATCAATTCCGGTAGCGCTTTAATGCCTGCTTTGCCTTTCTCGTCAGTTGAGCGAGCGGCATTTCGCTTCTTGAGCCCCTCGATCTGCTGTTCTTTTACCGTAGCAAAGCGCACAGCGAGCGATTGCTATTCTCGGCGGAAAGAAAGAATTTTTGTCCTAATACATCTGCCGACGCAACTTGTGACGAATTGGATTGTAAACAAACCATTTACGCTATGAAAAAAGGAATGATACTGAGTGCTGCATTATCCGTGGTGGCCCTGATGTTGGTTTCGTGCGCCGGCGAGCCGGAGGCGACCACAACCACAACACGTCAAACCACGGTCACAACGGCAGCGCCGCCACCTACCGGTTCGCGGACGACAACAACGACGCACGTGGGCACCGGCGGGTACTGATTGTCAGCGCCGGTCGGTTTCGTCTGTCGTGGGTACGGCTTTCTAGAGCCGTCTTCACAGGTCAAAGAGCAGCTCTGAATCCGACCGGACACAAGCCGAAGGCCGCAGTCGTGACGGCTCAGAGTTTTTGAGGGGGCGCTTCTGCGCTTTGGGCTTCCTCTTCCTCCACCTGACTTACTACGGGCGCGATTGCCTGAAGCTTTTCGCCGTTGCGGAGATCCATTAGTTTCACGCCCATCGTATTGCGGCCGGTCTCGCGAATTTCTCTCACTCGCGTGCGCACCATTTGACCTTTGTTGGTGATGAGCATGAGTTCATCCGTCTCGCGGACGCTGAGCGCGCCGACGACCTCGCCGGTTTTCTCACCGGCTTTCATCGTGATAATGCCTTTGCCGCCGCGCGATTGACGTCGGTATTCGTCGAACGAGGTGCGCTTGCCAATTCCGTTCTCACCGGCCACGAGGAGCATGGCGTCGGGATCAACAATGGCGATGGCGATGACGTGATCGTTTTTCTCCGGGCGAATTCCCCAAACGCCAACGGTGTTGCGACCCTGGTCGCGCAATTGCTCTTCATGGAAACGCAAGCTCATTCCCTTCCTAGTAATGAATACCACCTCGTTGTTGCCATTCGTTAGTTTCGCGTCGATCAAGCGATCGCCGTCTTCGATTTGAATGGCGATGATGCCGCCGCGGCGGACGTTCGCGTAATCCGATAGGTTTGATTTTTTGACGATCCCGGATTGTGTCGCGAACACGATATGCAGATTTTCGTCCCATGTTTGATCGACCGCGTTCGGCCCCGTGCCTGATTTTTTGGATTGGACGCGGATCGTGGCTGCGATCTTTTCGTCGGGCTTAAGCTCAAGAATGTTCGCGATAGAACGCCCTTTTGCCGCGCGTCCCATCTCGGGAATTTCGTAAACTTTTTCCACGTAAGCGCGTCCTGTGGCGGTGAAGAACATCAGGTAATCGTGCGTGGTAGCTGCGAAGAGGTGCTCGACGAAATCGCCTTCCTCCTCTTCGGTGGCGCCGTCGCGCGTCTGCATGCCAATCACGCCCTTGCCGCCACGTCGCTGCGCGCGAAACGCGCTCACCGCCGTGCGCTTAATAAAGCCAGCGTGCGTAATGCTGATGATGCAACCCTCATTGACGATAAGGTCTTCGATGTTGATCTCCGCTTCGTCGGGAGCAATTTCGGTTAGGCGAGGAGAGCCGTATTTGTCGCGAATTTCGCGTAGTTCTTTTTTGATGATGGTGAAGACGCGCTGCTCTTTGGCAAGGATGTCACGCAAATCATTGATGGTCTCGACGAGCTCCTTGTATTCGTTGACGATTTTCTCGCGTTCGAGTCCGGTCAGCTGATACAGACGTAGATTCAGGATTTCGTCTGCCTGTTGTTCGCTAAATGCGTATCGGCCATCGGTCAGGCGCGCAGGATTGCGAATGAGGATGCCCAGTTGTTCGACCTGGCGTTTCGTAAATTCGAATGCGAAGAGTTTTACTCGCGCTTCGTCGCGATTAGCTGATCCACGAATAATACGCAGGAATTCATCGAGATTGGCGAGCGCAATCAGATAACCTTCGAGCGTTTCCGCGCGCTCTTCAGCCTTTCGCAATTCGTATCGCGTGCGACGCAGGACGACTTCGCGCCGATGGTCGATGTAAACTGCGTTAGCTTCCTTGAGCGGCAGTAACTTCGGCCGGCCGCGGTCGATAGCCAGCATGGTGGTGGCAAACGAACTCTCCAGCGCGGTGTGCTTGTAGAGATTGGCAATGATGACTTTCGGGTTGGCGTCGCGTTTGAGCTCGATGACGACGCGCGTGTTCTCATCCGATTGATCGCCGACGTAGCTGATGTCGGTAAGCACTTTGTCGTTTACCAACTGCGCGATCCGCTCAACCAGCGTGGCGCGGTTCACGCCATAAGGAATTTGCGTGATAACGATTTGTTCGCGGCCACCCTTGAGTTCTTCCACGCCCGCTTTGCCGCGCACTTTGACGCTGCCCCGGCCCGTCTCGAAATATTGGCGAATCCCGTTGACGCCACAAATCATGCAGCCGGTCGGGAAGTCCGGGCCCTTCACGTGCTGCATCAGCTCGTCCAAGGTGATATCGGGATTGTCGATTTGCGCGCAGATTCCGTCGATGACTTCGCTCAGATTGTGCGGCGGAATATTCGTCGCCATGCCAACGGCGATGCCCGTTGCGCCGTTAACGAGCAGATTCGGAAATGCTGCTGGGAAGACCGTCGGCTCGGTGCGCGTTTCGTCGTAATTCGGCACAAAATCGACCGTGTCCTTTTCCATGTCGGTCATCAGCGCTGCGCCGAGATGGGTCATGCGCGCTTCGGTGTAGCGCATCGCCGCTGGCGGATCGCCTTCGACGGATCCGAAATTCCCCTGACCGTCGATCAGCCGTTCGCGCATCGCCCACGCCTGCGCCATGTGGACAAGCGTAGGATAAATCACCGCTTCGCCGTGCGGATGGTAGTTACCGCTGGTGTCGCCGCAGATCTTTGCGCATTTGCGGTGCTGCCGCCCCGGAAAAAGCGACAAGTCGTGCATCGCGTATAGAATTCTCCGCTGCGATGGCTTGAGTCCGTCGCGCGCATCCGGCAGTGCGCGAGAAATGATGACTGACATCGAGTAATCGAGAAACGAGCGCGATACTTCCTCGGCTACGTTGATAGGCTCTATTTTTTCGTTTGGATTCAACATGATTCGGTTAGCCAGAAGCTGCGGAGTATGCGGATGGACGTTCCGCAAGGAAGCGCTCCTCCCACATGCGTGAAATCTCATCGGCTTGCCGGGTCGTCTCGGGTGGTCCGACGCGCGCACCAGCCGGAAGTTTGATTCTTAGAAAGTTCAACACTGCGCGAATCGTACTCTCATAATCCTGGCACAGCTTTTCATATTCCACTGTGAAGGGTTTAATTCCGAGCCGCCGGAAGAAATCGTCCCAGATTTTCTCCTGCCGTTCAGCTTCGTGCAGTGATTGCTCGATTAGCTCCGGATCGAACTCCGGTTCTCGCAGAATGCTTTTGCCCTTCTGCACTTTCCAAAGTCCTGTCTGAAGTGCGCGAGCCGTGGACAGCGCCTGGCGCAATTTGTGACGTCGCACGATGCGCAGAAAACAAAGACGGGGGAAAGCGCTGCACAATAACTCTAGATCGCTTGTTGTAGAATTTCCAAAACTGTGTGCCTCTCGTAGCCGCGCGAGAAAATCGTCCAGGTACCAGCTCATCAGTTTGAAACCGAACACTTCGTTGCGTGTTACCTTTGTATTCACGATCGCGCGCACGTACGCGGCGTAATCACCAGCGGGGTCAATCCCGAGCTCCGCTCCATAGCCCGATTCGGCTTTCGGCAGAAAAAATTGTTTAGGCATGCCGGCTCGCCGGGTGTCGCGTAATCCGTCCGTGAGCAAATTGCTTCCCGAACGCGGAATCGTGCAAACCACATAACAGCGCCGCGGATGACGCAGCTTATGAAACAAACCTCCCATCGCGCCTATACGTCGAGATTCCGCACGTTTAGCGCGTTGTCCTCGATGAATTGCCGGCGAGGTTCGACAACATCGCCC
>DATDAJ010000033.1:0-5841 GCA_036525475.1 Candidatus Udaeobacter sp. | reverse complement strand
TTTTCACTGCTGGCAAAAGATCGTCACACTGTGGAGGCGTCTCGCTATATCGCGGGAGCCGGCGACCCTCTGTACTTCACGCCATTGCACCGGGTTGAAGTCCGGAATGCACTGCGGAACGCCGCCGGTCGCAAAGAAATCACCGACCTGGAATGTCGCGCTGCATTTCGGCTCATCGAGAACCGTTTGCACGAGGAATTGTTTGTTCACGCTGCGGTCGAGTGGACAAACGTTTTTCGACGTGCGGACGAGCTCAGTGAAGAACATGCTCTCAAGGATGGCCAGCGCATTGTCGACCTCCTGCATGTTGCTATCGCGGTGGACTTCCGCGCAACTACCTTCCTTTCATTCGATCAACGGCAGAGGCGACTCGCGCGGGCATCGGGTTTAAGAGTATATCCATGAATTTTGGCCCTAACGAAAATTTCGCGCGGCAACTCGACCGCGAGGACCCGCTCCGCGATTTCCGCGAAAAATTTTCGCTGCCACTCGACAAAGACGGCAAACCAGTCATCTATTTCGCCGGCAACTCGTTAGGCCTGATGCCAAAATCGGCGAGGCAGATCGTCGATGACGAGCTGGACAACTGGGCCAGGCTTGGCGTTGATGCGCATCACGCTACTGGGACGCCGTGGTATACGTACCACGAAGCGCTGCGCGAACCGACGGCACGACTCGTTGGCGCGAAGCCACTCGAGGTGATCTGCATGAATAGCCTCACGGTGAACCTTCACTTGATGATGGCGACGTTTTATAGGCCAACAAAATCGCGCTTCAAAGTCCTGATGGAGGATCCGGCGTTCCCTTCCGACACCTATGCGATTAAGACGCAGCTCATTCATCACGGACTGGATCCGAAAGACGCGCTCGTTCTGGCTCGCCCGCGCAAAGGCGAGTTCACCGTTCGCACGGAAGACATTTTCGATCTTATCGACAAACATGCCGATCACCTTGCAGTGGTGATCATGGGCGCGGTGAATTTTTTCACCGGTCAATTAGTCGACATCGAAAAGGTCACGGCTGCAGCACAGAAACATAAAATCGCTGTTGGGTTCGATCTCGCACACGCGGCCGGCAACGTGCCGCTCTCGCTGCACGAATGGAACGTCGATTTCGCCGTGTGGTGTTCATACAAATATTTGAACGCCGGCCCCGGCGCGGTTGCGGGCGCGTTTGTGCATGAACGCCACGCGACGAACACAAAATTACCGCGGCTCGCCGGTTGGTTTGGGAATGATCCGAATACACGATTCAGATTGCATCTCGAGCCGGAGTTTGTCCCCGTTGCGTCCGCTGACGGTTGGCAGATTAGTAATCCGCCAATTTTCTCGATGGCGCCGCTGCGCGCGTCGCTCTCAATTTTCCACGAGGCCGGCGGCATGGAACCGCTCCGCGCAAAATCGATGAAACTTACCGGCTATCTCGAATTCTTGATCGAACAAATCGGTTCAAAGAAATTCTCGATCATCACTCCGGCTGACCCGAGTGCCCGCGGCGCGCAATTATCGATTCAGGCGCACGAGCATCCAAAGCAATTACACGAAGAACTCATCGCCGGGGGCGTGAAATGCGATTTTCGCGAGCCGAACGTAATTCGCGTCGCGCCGACGCCGCTCTACAACACCTTTCACGAAGTGTGGCGCTTTGCCCAAATACTTGCTGCGCATAAATGATGTCGGGCATAACCGGTGCGCCGCGAGGTAAGCGGTTCGCACTTGTACTACTCATTGTCGCCAGCTTGCGCCTGGCTTGCGCCGATACTGCAACAGATCGGGTTGGCAAGTTTGTAACTGAATACCTGAAGAAAAACCAAATTCCCGGGTGCGTGGTGATGGTCCGGCACGATGGCAAAGTCGCGCTTTGTCAGGGATACGGTGTCGCGAACGTAGAGCACGCGGTGCGCGTCACGTCGCAAACAGTGTTTCAATCCGGCTCGATCGGAAAGCAATTCACCGCGATGGCCATCATGATGCTGATTGAAGAGCAAAAACTCGCGCTCGACGATCCGCTCTCGAAATACCTGGACGTGCCGGAAAACTGGTCTGCCATTCGCATCCGGCATTTGCTGACGCACACCTCCGGACTCGGCGATTATCCTGAAAGTTTCTCGCTGCAGCGGGATTATACTGAGGATGCGCTGCTGAAGATGATCACGGCGCAACCTCTCACTTTCGCTCCTGGCGAAAAGTGGAGCTACAGCAATCTCGGCTATGTCACGCTCGGAATTCTCATTCACAAAGTGAGCGGCGAATTCTGGGGCGACTTGCTACAGCAGCGTGTTTTTGCACCGCTCGATATGAAGCATACACGCGTGATCAGCGAAGCCGATATTATCCCGAATCGCGCCGCCGGTTACATGCTCAAGAATGGCGCGCTCAAGAATCAAGCGTGGGTATCGCCCACTGTGAACAACACCGCAGACGGAAGCTTGTACTTCACTGTCGAAGACCTCGCGAAATGGGACGAAGCGCTGGAGACGAGAAAATTAATAAGCGGCGCCAGCTATGATCAAATGTGGACACCGGTCAAACTTAACAACGGCACGACCGCCGCTTACGGTTTTGGTTGGCGAATAGCAAAAACTGATTCCGGTCACCGTGTGCTCGAACATGGCGGCGCCTGGCAGGGATTCTCTTCCTACATCGTTCGCTATCCTGAGGATGGCCTAAGTGTGGCGGTGTTGTGCAACCGTGCTGGTGCGAGCGCCAGCTACATCGCGAAGCGTATCGCTGGATTATATGTTCCGTCTGTAGCGCCGCGCCTTCGCACGGCAATCAAACTCGATCCTGCAATCCTGAGTTCGTACACCGGCGAATATCGTCTCGAGGATCGCTTCAGTATCAAAGTGAGCGTGGCCGGTGATCGGCTCGAGACCATCTGGCTGGGTGAAAAAATTATGCTCCTTCCTGAATCGGAAACGGACTTTTTCCAGGAAGATTCAGATCGAACATTTCGTTTCGTGAAAGACGCCGGCGGCAAAGTTACATCGCTGATCATCTCCGTGCCCGAAGACCTCGTGCTGCGTAAGGTGCGCTGAAGCAGGTTACGTGGCGAAATCTTGTCATGGAAAACTTCATCTGCGTGCAATGCGGGACGCAGTTTGCTGAGACTGCGGAACCGCCGCGGCGCTGTCCAATTTGCGAAGATGAACGGCAATTCGTCCGTCACGCCGGCCAGGAATGGAAGACGCTCAAACGGCTCGCGATCGATCATCACAACCGCATCGAAGAGGAAGCGCCACGGCTTCTGGGGGTCGGCACTGAACCGGAATTTGCAATAGGCCAGCGTGCTTTGCTTGTGCAATCGCCCGGAGGGAATCTGCTCTGGGATTGCATCTCTTTGCTGGACGACGAGACAATCGCCGAGGTAAACGCACGCGGCGGCATTCGCGCCATCGCGATTTCGCATCCGCATTTCTACTCTTCGATGATCGAATGGGCCGAGTGCTTCAACGCCGAAATCTTTTTGCATTTGGCTGATCGAGAATGGGTCATGCGTCCCGCACGCGCGGGATCGCGAATTCAATTCTGGGAAGGATCAACGCTGTCATTTTGGGATGGGCTAACGTTAATCAATTGCGGGGGTCATTTTGAAGGCGGCACCGTGTTGCATTGGCCAACCGGTGCTAATGGCAAAGGCGCCTTGCTCACCGGCGACATCATTACCGTCGTGCAGGATCGACGTTATGTTAGTTTTCTGCGGAGTTATCCCAATCTCATTCCGCTCGGAGGCTCGGCGATCCGCCGGATCGTCGAAAGAATCGAACCGTTCTCATTCGAGCAGATTTATGGCGGCTGGTGGCAGGCGAATGTTCTTGCGGATGCAAAAGCAGCGGTTGCGCGATCCGCCGAACGCTATCTGCGCGCGATCAGTCGTTAGGTTCCCATTCCTGTAGCCACCGGCCTGTGGCGGGTCTCATCGGATGATTAGAGCAGACGGCCCACAGGGCCGTGGCTACGACTTGGTTCATCCAAAAGCGATCAGCTCTTCAACAATGCGCGGCACGGCGATCGCAGCCGGCTCGCGCACTAACCGTGTTGCGAATCGTGAGAGCGGTGTTTCCTCAGGATTCACTTCAATAAGTTCGGCGCCATCCCGGCTGGGGCGGAGCGCCCAATCAATGATGTAACCAAATGTGACAGTAGTTCCGGCAACGATCACCACGTCACAAGGTCCGCCGTCCAGAAAATTTTCGACTCGTTCCAGTTCGTTCGGCGACAGTTGCTCGCCGAACCACACCACGCCTGGGCGCATAAGCGCCTGGCATTGTGGACAGGTTGGAACGTTGAGATCGCATTCTGAGGTAGGGGGGATGGAAAGCCCGGCCGTTGCTTCGCATCCGTTACGGGACTTCAATCGCCCATTCCTGGGCTGAACGACACACGCGTCGGGCGGTTCGGGTGAACCCCGCCCACCTGGGTGCGAAAAGTCGCAGCGTGAGCAGCGCGTGACGAAAATGTCGCCGTGGATTTGCACCATCGTTTCTGCCTCCACACCAGCTCGCGCGTGTAGATCATCGACGTTCTGCGTAACGAGCAGGAACTCGTTCGTGCATTGGGCAAGTCGTGCGATTGCTTCATGCGCAGCGTTCGGTCGCGCAGTGCGGATGCGCTGCCGCCGCTCGCGGTACCATTCCCAAACTAGTTGCGGATCGCGCGCGAACGCTTCCGGTGTCGCGAGTTTTGTTGGATCAAGGTTCCGCCAATAGCCATCCTTTCCGCGAAAAGTCGGGATGCCGCTTTCAGCCGAAACACCCGCGCCGGTGAGAACGAGCACACGCACGACATAAAATTGAGAAAAAGCAGCGATTTCCAAATTGTCATTCGGCAAACTTCAGCGCCGCGAGACTTAATATTGCCAGTTCACGCTCGGCTTGCCACACTCGCGCCCATGAGTAACGGCACAACAGAGATTGCATCGGGCGCTGTGCGCGATATTGAGCCGGAACTTCGAGAACTCTTTACGAAAATAGTCGAACGCGACCCGCGCGAAGCAGTAAAGATGCTCGGGCCGTATCCGGATGAATTCGTGGTTAAGATGCTCGAGCTGCTTAATCCCGCGGCAGCACTAAAGATCCTCCAACGCTTCGATTTATCCCGGCGCGAGACGATTCTGGCCACTGCTTCTACCGAAACAACGCAGCAGTGGATGCGCAATCAAACCTATCCGGAACGCACCGTCGGGCGGCTGATGCAGCCGCCGCTGGCAGTCTTTCGCCCGACAACGACTGTCGCCGAAGCTACGGAGCAAATTCGCCGGCTCGCAAGAAAAACGATTATCACCTACGCGTTTGTGACGGACGAACAAGACAAACTTCTTGGGGTCGTGGTCATGCGCGACATGCTACTGGCGCAACGCGGGCAACGCTTGGAAGAGATCATGTTGCCGGATCCATTCCATCTAAACCCCGATATGTCGTTGCCACAGGCGATGAGAGCAGTGCTGGTTCGGCATTATCCAGTGTATCCCGTCTGCGAAAAATCCGGGCAACTCCTCGGCCTGGTACGCGGTCAGATGCTTTTTGAAGCGCAGGCGGTCGAGTTAAGCGCGCAGCCGGGCGAAATGGTCGGTGTCGAAACGGAGGAACGACTTACTACGCCTTGGACGCGGAGCTTAAGGTTCCGCCATCCGTGGCTACAGGTAAATTTGTTCTGCGGCCTGCTTGCCGCTGTCGTCGTCGGATTGTTCGAGCACACAATCGATCGGATCATTGCGCTGGCGGTGTTTCTGCCTGTGCTCATTGGTCAGGCTGGGAATACAGGGATACAGGCACTCGCGGTCTGCTTGCGCGGTGTTACCCTGGGCGACTTGAGATCCGGGAAAGAACGCCTGCTCTTGGGC